>NZ_JBJDRH010000007.1:0-273497 GCF_044987465.1 Microbacterium sp. ZW T6_19
ACAACCGTGACGGTGCTGCTCCGCGCCGCGAGGGCGGGTACAACCGTGACGGTGGCGCCCCGCGCCGCGAGGGCGGGTACAACCGTGACGGTGCTGCTCCGCGCCGCGAGGGCGGGTACAACCGTGATGGTGCTGCTCCGCGCCGCGAGGGCGGGTACAACCGTGACGGTGCTGCTCCGCGCCGCGAGGGCGGGTACAACCGTGACGGTGGCGCCCCGCGCCGCGAGGGCGGGTACAACCGTGACGGTGCTGCTCCGCGCCGCGAGGGCGGGTACAACCGTGACGGTGGCGCCCCGCGCCGCGAGGGCGGGTACAACCGTGACGGTGGCGCCCCGCGCCGCGAGGGCGGGTACAACCGTGACGGTGGCGCCCCGCGCCGCGAAGGCGGCTACAACCGCGACGGCGGCGATCGTGAGCGCAGCAACCGTTCGTACCCGCAGCGCGGGGGAGCGGGTCGCGAGCGCTCCGCCGTCGCCGATGTCGATCGTCCCCGCCACAACGACCCCATCGTTCCCGACGATGTCACGGCACGCGACCTGCATCCGTCTGCTCGCAATGAGCTGAAGACGCTGAGCAAGGAGAACGCCGAGCGCGTCGCCCGCCACCTGGCGATGGCGTCCCGCCTGATCGACGAAGACCCGCAGCTCGCGCACGAGCATGCTCTCGCCGCCTCTCGCAGCGCCGGACGCATCGCGATCGTGCGTGAGACGTTGGGCATCACCGCTTACGCGACGGAGGACTTCGCCCTCGCTCTTCGCGAGCTGCGCACGTATCGCCGCATCTCGGGCAACGACGACCAGATCGCGCTCATGGTCGACAGCGAGCGGGGCATCGGTCGGCCTGACCGCGCCCTCGAGACCGGTCGCGCCGTCGACAAGTCCACGCTCAGCACACCGGTGCGTGTCGCTCTCGCGATTGCCATGTCCGGTGCCCGGCTCGACCAGGGCGACCTTGAGCTCGCACTCGGCGAACTCGAGATCCCCGAACTCGACCCTGATCGCGCCTTCGAGTGGAGCCCGGCTCTGTTCTCGGCTCGTGCCGCCGTGCTCGAGGACCTCGGTCGCGCCGACGAAGCCGAGTTCTGGGAGAAGCGCGCGGAGGTCGCTGCCGAAGCTCTGGGCATCGATGAGGCCGGCGACGAGGAGATCTTCGTCGAGGACGGTCTGATCGAGGATGACGAGTTCTCGGGCGACGAGGAACGCGGCGATGCGGGTGAGGCGGCATCTGTCGATGACGACGGTGACGACGACGAGCAGGACGACGCCGAAGAGCCCGCCGGCTCGGACGACGACGCCGAAGAGCCCGCCGACTCCGAAGGCGAGCCCGTCGAGGACACGGCTGAAGAGGCAGAGCCGTCCGTCGAAGACGAGGTGCGCGAGCTTCTCGGCGAAGATGAGGACGGCACCGCGGACGACTCCGACCAGAGCGCCTGATGGGGCTCTTCTCGAAGAAGTCCGCGTCGAGGACTCCGCTCGAAGGCATCGACACCGTGCTCGCCGACCTCGACGGCGTCGTGTATGCGGGCCCCGGCGCGCTGCCCTATGCGGTCGAGAGCCTGAATCAGGCAGCGGAGAACGCACGCCTCGGTTACATCACCAACAACGCGTCCCGTACCGACGCCTCGGTCGCCGAACATCTCACGGGCCTGGGTCTCACGGTGGCGGCATCCGATGTGGTGACCAGCCCTCAGGCTGCCATGCGCCTTCTCAGCGAGATGGTCCCGGCCCCGGCGACCATCCTGGTCGTCGGTGGTGACGGCCTGATCGACGAACTGCAGAAGGCCGGTTACACGCCCACACGCAGCGCGGAGGACTCCCCGGCCGCCGTGGTCCAGGGGTTCGCTCCGGAAGTCGCCTGGACGGATCTCGCAGAAGCCGCCTTCGCTCTGAAGGTTCCCGAGGACGAGGGCGGCATCCCGTGGATCGCCACCAACACCGACTGGACGATTCCGCGCGAACGCGGTGTCGCACCAGGCAACGGAACGCTCGTCTCTGCCGTGCACACGGCGATCGGCCGTCTGGCGACCGTCGCAGGCAAGCCCGAGGTGCCGATCTTCGAAGAGGCCAAGGCGCGCTTCGATGCCAAGAACACGCTGTTCATCGGCGACCGTCTCGACACCGACATCCTCGGCGCTGTGCGGGCGGGCATCGATTCCGCTCTGGTCCTTACGGGTATCGACCGGCCCAAGCACGTCCTGGCCGCCCCCGAGGGCTCCCGGCCGACCTACATCCTCAGCGATCTGCGCGAACTGCACCAGCCCTATCCCTCGGTGACGCAGAAAGATGACGTGCACTGGGTCAACCAGGCGGGCGTTCGAGTCGCCGGCGGTGACGTCGAGATCGTCGCCGAGGGGGACTCGCAGATCGATCTGCTCCGCGCGGGCGCCTCGGCGATCTGGGCCTCCGGCACGCCGGTGTTCGTGCTCCGGGTCCCGGAACGCCTGTACGACGATCCTTTCCACAGACCCTGACGTGGCGACGGTGCACCGTCGGTCGCCCCGCGTACAGTAGGAAGCGTGAGCGATGAGACGACGACTGCGCCGACCGATGGCCTGTGGAGCCGCCTGCGCCTGATCGAGGGACAGCCCCTCACTGATCGGGCCGCGGCCTACTCGGCTCTGCACGACGACCTCTCCCGGCGCCTCGAGAGCGGCGTCAAGCTCGAGCACCGCGAGGCCCCGGCATCACGATGACGCGCCTCGACGCCGCCCTCGCCGCGCGAGGTCTCGCGCGCTCGCGCTCTCACGCAGCGACCCTGATCGCCGACGGACTGGTCAGCGTCGACGGGCGTCCCGTCGTCAAGGCGTCCGCGCCGGTCGACGAGGGCGCGGAGATCACTGTCGCGGGCGCCGACCACTACGTCGGACGCGCGGCGCACAAGCTCATCGCCGCCCTCGACGGATTCGGCATCCCGGTGCAGGATCGGCTCGCGCTGGACATGGGCGCATCCACCGGCGGGTTCACGCAGGTGCTGCGTGAACGGGGCGCGCGACGCGTGCTGGCGGTCGACGTCGGCCATGGCCAGCTGGCAGCATCCGTGGCCGCCGACCCGGGCGTGGTCCTCGTCGAGGGCTACAACGTGCGGCATATGACTTCGGAGAACCTCGCGGCCGCCACCGGAGAAGGCGTGGCGCCCGACCTCGTGGTCGGCGACCTCTCCTTCATCTCCCTCGAACTCGTCCTGCCCGCGGTCGCGGGCGTCGCCGCACCTGACGCCGACATCGTTCTCCTCGTGAAGCCGCAGTTCGAGGTCGGACGCACCGCTGTGCGCGGTGGACTGGTCACCGACCCCGCCACGAGAGCGGATGCCGTCGCCCGCACGGTCTGGAGCGCCTGGGACGACGGTCTCGGCATGCTCGGCATCCTGCCGTCGCCGATCCTCGGCACGCACGGCAACACCGAGTACCTCGTGCATCTCGCGCCCGGCCGCGGCAGCGATCCGTCAGAATGGTCAGACCGTATCAACGCACTGGCAGGGAGCCGATGAACGAGCGCAACATCCTGGTGGTGGCGCACGCCGGCCGCGCGGATACAGTCGACGCGGCGCGTCGCGTGGTCGACGCGTTGCGAGAGGCGGGAGCCCGTCCCGTGCTCGCGGCAGACGACCGTGCGGAGCTTGCCGCCGTCGACCCGATGTTCGCGGATGTCGATGTGCTGGGAGAGACGGTGGACCAGTCCGAGCTCGAACTCGCGATCGTCCTCGGTGGCGACGGCACGATCCTTCGGGCAGCAGAGCTGGTGCGGGGCTGCGAAGCCCCCGTCCTCGGCATCAACATGGGACATGTCGGCTTTCTCGCCGAGATCGATCGCGACGACATGGATGCCGCGGTCCGCCGTGTCATCGAGCGCGACTACGACGTCGAGGAGCGCCTGGCTCTGTCGGTGCGCGTCAAGGACAGCAGCGGTGCAGTTATCTTCGAGACGTGGGCGCTCAACGAGGCGACAGTCGAGAAGGCGAGCCGTGAGCGGATGATCGAGGTGGTCCTCGAGATCGACGGCCTGCCGTTGTCGAGCTTCGGCTGCGACGGCATGGTGGTCTCGACGCCGACCGGGTCGACCGCGTACAACTTCTCCGCGGGCGGACCGGTGATCTGGCCGAGCGTCGAGGCGATCGCCGTCGTGCCGCTGTCGGCACACGCGCTGTTCGCCAAGCCGCTGGTGGTGAGTCCTGACGCCGCCGTGGCGATCGAGATGCTCGAAGGCACATCGGGCGCGGGCATCCTGTGGTGCGACGGCCGCCGATCGCACGATCTGCCGCCGGGCGCCCGTGTCGTCGTGCGTCGTTCGTCGCGGCCGGTACGGCTCGCCCGCCTGCATCAGGCGGAGTTCACCAACCGGCTGGTGCGCAAGTTCCAGCTCCCCGTCGCGGGGTGGCGGGGTCAGAGTGCGGGAGCGCAGTCATGATCGAAGAGATGCGGATGCAGGGCCTCGGCGTGATCGCCGATGCCGTGCTGCCGCTCGGCCCGGGTTTCACTGCGATCACTGGTGAGACCGGCGCAGGCAAGACGATGGTGGTCACAGGGCTCGGCCTGCTGCTTGGGCAGCGGGCCGACTCGGGCGCCGTGCGAGCGGGCGCGGGTCAGGCTTCGGTCGCCGGTGTCTGGATCGTGCCCGAGCAGGGCACGGTGGCGGACATCGTGACGGATGCCGGCGGCGAGCTCGAGCCCGCCGGCGGAGGTGCGGCCGAGCTCTACGTGTCGCGCACGCTCAGCGCCGAGGGGCGCAGCCGCGCGAGCGTGGGCGGCCGAGCAGCCCCTGCGGGAGTGCTGTCGGCTCTCGCTGAAGAACTCGTCGTCGTCCACGGGCAGTCCGAGCAGCTGCGGCTGAAGTCGTCGACGGCGCAGCGCGACGCGCTCGACCGCTTCGGCGGTGCGCCGATCGCGAGCGCCCTCGCCGCCTACGGCGAGTCGTTCACGCGCTGGCGCGCTCTCGACGCTGAGATCACCGACATCACGCAGAACCGCGACCGACGATCCGAGGAGGCCACGCGACTGCGCGAGGCGCTGGCGCTCATCGAGGCGACCGCCCCCGAGCCGAGGGAAGACGAAGAGCTCACAGCACGTGCCGAGCGGCTCGCCAACGCCGAAGAGCTCAGGCTCGCGGCATCCGTCGCCCACGGCGCACTGTCGAATGAAGACGGCGAGCCCGACGTCTCGGCGCTGCTCGGCGAAGCCCGGCGCGTTCTGGAACGCGCGTCCGATTCCGCCCTCACCGAGATCGCCCAGGCTCTGGCCGATGTCGGCTACCGAGTCGCCGACATCGCGGGCCAGCTCTCCGCCTATCTCGCCGACCTCGACGAATCGGGCCCGCACGAGCTCGCTGCTGTCGAGGAGCGGCGTGCCGCCTTGGGCGTGCTGAGCCGTGCTCACGGCTCGCTCGATCAGGCTCTCGAACTCTGGCAGACCGGCTCTCTCCGGCTCGCGGAACTCGACGACGACGACGACAGGCTCGGCCGCCTCGAAGCTGAACGTGATGAGGCCCGCGCCGAGCTCGACGCACACGCTGCCTCTCTGACGGCCGCTCGAGCCGACGCCGCAGCCCGCCTCGGCGCCGCGGTGACGGAGGAACTGCGCGATCTGGCGATGCCGGATGCTCGTCTCGAGGTCTCGGTGACTCCTGGCGCTGAGAGCACCCACGGTCGCGATGACGTGGCCATCCTGTTGGCCCCCCACCCGGGGGCGGAGCCCCGTCCCGTCGGGAAGGGCGCCTCGGGCGGTGAGCTGTCGCGCGTCATGCTCGCGATCGAGGTCGTCATCGCGGGAACCGATCCCGTGCCGACGTTCGTGTTCGACGAGGTCGACGCGGGCATCGGCGGCGCCGCAGCGATCGAAGTCGGCCGACGACTCGCCCGGCTCGCCGAGAACTCTCAGGTCATCGCCGTGACCCACCTCGCACAGGTGGCGGCCTTCGCCGGCAACCACCTCTCGGTCGTCAAGGCCAATGACGGCGCGGTCACAGCCTCGAGCGTGCGACGCTTGGAGGGGTCGGAGCGCGAGGCCGAGATGGCACGACTGCTGTCCGGCCTGGCCGATTCCGACGCCGCACTCACCCACGCCCGAGAACTTCTCAGCCTCGGCGCCCCCACCTCCTGATAGGATCGAAGCCCGTGATGAACTCTTCTTCTGCGGGGCCCAAGAACGACACGACCAGGCACATCTTCGTGACAGGTGGTGTCGTTTCGTCTTTGGGCAAGGGGCTCACCGCCGCAAGCCTCGGCAACCTCCTCACCGCCCGCGGACTCCGCGTCGTGATGCAGAAGCTCGACCCGTATCTGAACGTCGATCCGGGCACGATGAACCCGTTCCAGCATGGCGAGGTGTTCGTCACCGACGACGGCGCCGAGACCGACCTCGACATCGGGCACTACGAGCGCTTCCTCGACATCAACCTGTCGCAGGCCGCCAACGTGACCACCGGCCAGATCTACTCGCAGGTGATCGCCCGCGAGCGGCGCGGCGAGTACCTCGGCGACACGGTGCAGGTCATCCCGCACATCACCGACGAGATCAAGCGCCGCATGCGCCTGCAGGCCGACGAGACGCCCAAGCCCGACGTCATCATCACCGAGGTCGGCGGAACGGTCGGCGACATCGAGTCGCAGCCGTTCCTCGAGGCGGCCCGTCAGCTTCGTCACGAGCTCGGCCGCGACAGCGTGTTCTTCGTGCACGTCTCGCTCGTGCCCTTCATGGGCGCCTCCGGCGAGCAGAAGACCAAGCCGACCCAGCACTCGGTCGCGGCACTCCGCCAGCTCGGCATCCAGCCCGACGCCCTGGTGCTGCGCAGCGATCGCCCGGTGAGCGAGAGCAACCGCAACAAGATCGCGCTGATGTGCGACGTGGATGTCGAAGGCGTGATCAACACGGTCGACCTGCCGAGCATCTACGACATCCCGTCCACGCTGAACGACCAGGGACTCGACTCGTACATCGTCCGTCGCCTCGGCCTCGCCGAGAAGGCCGTCGACGTCGACTGGACCCGCTGGAACCGGGTGCTGCACGCGGTGCACAACCCGAAGCACGAGGTCACGATCGGTCTCGTCGGCAAGTACATCGATCTGCCCGACGCGTACCTGTCGGTGACCGAGGCCATCAAGGCCGGCGGCTTCGCGCAGGAGACCAAGGTCAACATCCGCTGGATCCCCTCCGACCTGTGCGAGACGCCAGAAGGCGCCAAGGAGCAGCTGGCTCAGCTCGACGGCATCTGCATCCCCGGCGGCTTCGGCATCCGCGGCATCGAGGGCAAGCTCGGTGCGCTGAAGTTCGCGCGCGAGCAGGGCATCCCGACGCTGGGCCTGTGCCTCGGCCTCCAGTGCATGGTCATCGAGTACGCGCGCGACGTCGCGGGCATCGCGGGCGCCTCGTCGACCGAGTTCGATCCCGAGACCACTGAGCCGGTCATCGCGACCATGGCCGAGCAGGTCGAGATCCTCGACGGCGGAGACCTCGGGGGCACCATGCGCCTCGGTCTCTACCAGGCCGCTCTCGCCGAGGGATCCCTCGCGCGTGAACTGTACGGAACTCCCGAAGCGTCCGAGCGCCACCGCCACCGTTACGAGGTCAACAACGCCTACCGTGCGCGTCTCTCGGACGCGGGGCTGGTCTTCTCGGGTCTGAACCCCGAGCTCGATCTCGTCGAGTACGTCGAGCTTCCGCGCGACGTGCACCCGTATTACATCGCCACTCAGGCGCATCCCGAGCTGCGCTCGCGCCCGACCGACCCGCACCCGCTGTTCCGCGGCCTCGTGGGCGCGGCCATCGAGCGGCACCGCGCCAGCGAGCTGTTCAGCGAAGATGACTGAGCTGCGCGACGAGCCGTTCGCGCCCGAGGTGCTGAAGAGCGATCTCGTGTTCCAAGGGCGCGTGTGGGATGTGGTCTCCGACCGCGTCTCCTACGGCGACGGTGAGATGGTGCGGCAGTACGTCAAACACACGGGCGCCGTCGCGATCGTCGCGATCGACGATCAGGACCGTGTCCTGCTGATCCAGCAGTACCGGCATCCGATCCGTCATCGCGACTGGGAGCTTCCTGCCGGTCTGCTCGACGTCGCGGGGGAGGAGCCCCTTCTCGCCGCGCAGCGCGAGCTCGCCGAGGAGGCCGACCTGGTGGCCGCGCACTGGGAGCAGCTGATCTCGTCATGGACCACTCCTGGCGGCAACGACGAACTGATCCAGATCTTCCTGGCGACGGGCGTCGAGCAGGCCGCAGCCGTGCACGACCGCGAGGACGAGGAGGCCGACATCCGTCTCGAATGGGTGCCGCTGGCGGATGCCGTCGACGCTGTGCTCGCAGGGCGGATGCGCAACGGCATCCTCGCGATCGGTGTGCTCGCAGCCGCACGGCGCCGCGCGAAGGAGTAGCGGTGCAGCTCGAGCGTGCGCTCGACGCCTACCTGCGTCATGTCACGATCGAGCGTGGTCTCAGTGCGCACACGATCTCGGCGTATCGGCACGATCTCGGCGGCTACGTCGAGTGGCTGGCGATGACCGGTGTCGAGGACACGTCGGAGATCACTCCTGCCGTCATCGGTCGGTTCATCGCGGAGCGTTCCTCGGCGAGCCCTCCGCCGGCGGCGACCAGCCTCGCCCGGCTGCAGTCGTCGGTGCGCGGCTGGCACCGCTTCCTGACCCGCGAGGGCATCGAGCAGGACGATCCCACCGGCCGGCTCCGCCCGCCCAAGGCGCCCCGGCGGCTGCCGAAGGCCCTGACAATCGATCAGGTCGAGCGCCTGCTCACCGCCCCGTCGGCTGAGGACCCGATCGGCATCCGCGACAGAGCGCTGCTCGAGCTGCTGTATGCGAGCGGTGCCCGCGTCTCGGAGGCGATCGGTCTCGACGTCGACGACCTCGCGCACGGCGATGTTCTGCGGCTGCGAGGCAAGGGGTCGAAGGAGCGCATCGTGCCGATCGGCTCGTATGCCAGAGCTGCGGTCGACGCCTACCTGACGCGAGTGCGCCCCGGGCTCGCTGCGAAAGGACGGGCATCGGCGCGACTGTTCCTCGGTGCCCGCGGCGCTCCTCTGTCGAGACAGAGCGCCTGGCTGGTGATCCGAGCCGCCGCGGAGAAAGCGCAGATCACCGCCGAGATCTCGCCCCACACCCTGCGACACTCGTTCGCGACCCATCTGCTGCAGGGCGGTGCCGACGTGCGCGTGGTGCAGGAGCTTCTCGGCCATGCCTCAGTCGCGACCACGCAGATCTACACGCACGTGTCCGTGGACACCCTGCGGGACATCTACGCGACGTCTCATCCTCGCGCTGTATGAAAATGTCCCCCATTCGGGGGACGCGCGGGTTCGCAAAAGTCATTTATGCTTTCTCGGTATGCACCCCGGTCCTCTCGACTGGGCCGACGAAGGAGTAACGACATGCGTTCCACCGGTCCTCTTGCGGTTCTCGCCGCATCTGCGCTGGCGCTCACCCTTGCCGGATGCTCTGCGGGCACAGGCGGTGAACTGACCTACGAGGATTCACCCCTCAGCAAGTACCTGAGCTCCGCGTACGGCGGCGACCTGTCTCCGGAGGAACAGCAGAAGCAGTTCGAAGAGCAGCAGCGCAAGCAGGAGGACCTCATGGCCGAATGCATGGCCAAGGAGGGCTTCGAGTACAAGCCGAACGTGCAGAACGGCGGGATGGTCGTCGCCAGCGACGACGACGAGATCAAGTGGGAGCCTGACAAGAAGGAATGGGTCGAGAAGTACGGGTACGGCATCGTGAACAACCCGTACAACGCCGAGGGGGCGAGTACCCCGGGGGAGGAGTACGTCGACCCGAACCAGGAGTACCTCGATTCGCTGTCGGAGTCGGAGCGCACCGCGTTCTACGAGACGGCGTACGGGGTGCCGCCCGAAGAGGACGAGGTGAGCGAGGACGGCAGCTACGAGTACAACTGGGAGGACTCCGGATGCCAGGGCTGGGCGCAGCACGAGCTCCAGGGCGATGACCCCTGGCAGTCGGACGAGTTCGCCGAGCTCCGCGAGAAGATGAGCGAGCTCTGGAGCACGACGCAGGATGCGCCGGAGTACAAGAAGCTCAACACGAAGTGGGCCGATTGCATGGCCGACGGCGGAGAACCCGGCTTCACGGCGCAGATGGACGCGCAGCAGTCGATCTCCGACGCCCAGAACAAGCTCTACGAGAGCGCGTACGGTGACGGCACGACCGAGGTCGATCCTGAGACCGTCGAGGATCCCAACAAGAGCCCCGAGATGAAGGAGCTCGGCGAGAAGGAGATCGCTCTCGCGCTCGTCGATCTCGGATGCCGGGAGAAGACGAACTACATGGAGGAGTCTCTGAAGATCCAGTTCGCGCTGGAGGAGAAGTTCATCAAGGACAACAAGGCCGACCTCGAGGCGTTCAAGGCCGCTGCCGAGCAGAGCAACTGACGCATGAAGGACGACGAGACTCCCACCACTGAACTGCCCGACGACTTCTCGGAGATCATCGCCGGCGATGGCACGGCTCCGGACGACGCGGTTTCGGCCGATCCCGTCGTCGCCGACACAGACGTCGACATGTCGCGTGTCAGCGGCTGGCGCCGTATTCTCCGCGGCAATCGCACGCTGTGGATCGTTGCGCTGTGCGCGGTGGTCAGCCTGGTCGCCGGACTCCTCGTGGGACGGTTCCTGATCGCGCCCGCCGAGGCATCGGAAGCTCCCGACCCCGGGCTCGTGACGGTGCCGGTGGAGTTCGGCTCGCTCAGCAACGATGTGACTCTCCGAGCCGATGTCGGCTACGCCGATGCCGTCGACGTGACGATCGACACGACCAGCGGCGGAAGCGTCGTCACGGGCTCCGTCCCCGAGGTGGGAGCGACCCTGAACCCGCTGTCGATCGCTCTCGAAGTGGTCGGCCGACCGGTCATCGTGCTCCCGGGCGAACTGCCTGCGTACCGCACTCTCCGCTTCGGGGTGTCGGGGCCGGACGTCGTGCAGCTCAAGCAGGCGCTCGTCAGCGTCGGAATCGACGCGGGCGACGTCGCCTCGAACCTGTTCGATCAGGCGACCGCGAACGCGGTCGGACAGCTGTACGCCCAGGCGGGGTACCCGGCACCTGCGCCGGAAGAGGGCGCCGACGAGACCGTGCGCAGTGCGGAGCAGGGCGTGCGCGACGCGCAGAGCAGCGTCACGCAGGCGCAGCAGGCGCTCACCGCGGCCGGCGCCGGTCCGACGAAGCTGGAGAGCTGGCAGGCCGACGTCAAGGTCGCGCAGGCCGAGCAGGCGCTCGCTGAAGCGAAGGCGTGCACGCCGGGTGGGGAGTCACCGTGCCCCAGCATCCAGCAGGCCGAGTGGGATGTGCAGACCGCGAAGCTCGAACGCGACCAGCTCTGGTCGGCCAAGAACACCGGCCCGGAGAAGGCGGCGCTCGACTCCGCTCGATCGCAGGTCGATGCGGCGAACAAGGCGCTCGAGAGCGCCCGTCAGTCCGTGCTGCCGTACCTGCCCGCGGGCGAGGTGCTGTTCCTCACCGAGTTGCCCCGCCGTGTCGACGCCGTGAACGTGAAGCGCGGCTCGACGATTCAGGGATCGGTCATGACGGTCTCCGGCGCCGCAGTGCGGCTCACGGGCGCGGCAGCCGAGGCGGACGCGCGGCTGCTGAAGGTCGGGGCCGAGGCCACGTTCGAACTGCCCGACGGCACGCAGCAGCGCGCCGTGATCTCCGAGCTCAAGCCGGGCAAGGACAACAAGGCACGATGGGACGTGCTCTTCGAGCCCGACCCGCTCACGCCGGAGCAGATCACGCAACTGCAGGGCAACAACGTCCGCGTGCAGATCGCGGTCGGGGCCACGGAGGGCGATGTCCTGTCCGTGCCGCTCGCCGCGCTCACCGCAGGGCCTGGAGGGGAGTCCCGCGTCGAGATCGTCGAATCCGATCCGCGTGAAGGGAAGGATGCCAAGACCCGCACGGTCGTCGTGAAGACGGGACTCGCGGCCAAGGGCGCCGTGGAGGTGACCGCGGTCGACGGAGATCTCGAAGAGGGCGACCTCGTGGTGGTGGGACGGTGACCGCCGCGCAGGCCGTGGAGGTCGCCACGGGGACGGATGCCGAGCCCGATGCTGCCGACGACGCCTTCGTCGTCGAGCTCCGTGACGTGACAAGGTCATTCCCCGGCCCTCCCGAGGTGCAGGCGCTGAAGGCGGCGACGCTGCAGGTACGGGCGGGCGACTACATCTCGATCGTCGGACCCAGCGGCTCGGGAAAGTCGACGATGCTCAACATCCTGGGCCTGCTCGATCGTCCGAGCGTGGGGGAGTACCGCCTGGCGGGTTCCTTGACGGGAGATCTCTCCGACGACGAGCGGGCGGCCGTGCGGGCGAAGTTCATCGGATTCGTCTTCCAGTCGTTCCATCTGATGCCGCGCCGCACCGTCCTCGACAACGTGCTGATGCCGATGCTGTACAGCGGTGTGCCTCGGCGCGAACGCGAGTCGCGCGCACGCGAAGCCCTCGCCCGCGTCGGGCTGTCGCACCGCGTCGACTTCTTCCCGAGTTCTCTCTCCGGTGGCGAGCGTCAGCGCGTCGCGGTCGCGAGAGCCGTGGTGAGCGGCCCCAAGCTGCTGCTCGCCGATGAGCCGACCGGCAACCTCGACCAGCGGACCTCGGGAGAGGTGATGTCGTTGTTCGAGGAGCTGAACGACGACGGCCTCACGCTCATCGTGATCACCCACGACGACAACGTCGCGCGGCGGGCGCGGCGGAGCATCCGCATCGCCGACGGCCGATTGAGCGAGCTGTGAAGCGCCCCTCCTGGCGCCGGAAGCCGCGCACCAAACCGGGCCTGAAGCACGCCGACCGGTTCACCTTCCAAGATCTCGTGGCCGAGGCGACCGCCGACATCGGCTCGCGGCCAGCCCGTCTCGTGATGACGATCCTGGGCACCGTGCTCGGCATCGCCTCACTGGTCGCGACGATCGGCTTCGCGCAGACCGCCGCGGCGCAGATCGCGAGTCAGTTCAACGGCGCCGCCTCGACGCAGGTCGTGGTCACTCCGGAGGAGGCGAACTCCGGCTCGGCGAAGAAGACCGTCGCGGCGGGGCGACTGCCCTGGGACGCGCCGGAGCGTGTGTCGCTGCTGGCCGGCGTGGAGAGTGCGACCCTGCTGGGCGAGGTCGAACTCGCCGAGAACGAGACCATCACTGCCGTGCCCGTGAACGACCCTTCGGCGCCCGCGACCGCATCGCCGAGGCTGTACGCGTCATCGCCCGAGCTGCTCGACACGGCTGGCGGGGAGCTCGTCACCGGTCGGTTCTTCGACGCAGGGCACGACGGCAGGGCCGATCGGGTCGCGGTGGTCGGCTCGCGACTCGCGGAGGAGATGGGCATCAACCGTGTGGATTCGCAGCCCTCGATCTTCGTCGCCGGCGTCGCGTACGCGGTGATCGGCGTCGTCGACGGATTCGAGCGCAAGAGCGAACTGCTCGACTCTGTCGTCATCCCGGTGGGAGCGGCGCGAGCCGACTTCGGTCTTGCGGCCCCGTCCGAGCTCGACATCCGCATCGTCGTCGGCGCGGGGCCGCAGGTCGCCGAGCAGTCGGTGCTGGCGCTGCAGCCCGATGCGCCCGACACCCTCAAGACACAGGCGCCGTCGGGCTCCTCCGACCTCAGCCAGAGCGTGCAGGCCGACGTGAACGTGGTGTTCCTGATCCTCGGCGTGATCGCCCTTCTCGCCGGAGGCCTCGGCATCGCGAACGTGACTCTTCTCGGGGTCATGGAGCGAGTGGGCGAGATCGGCCTGCGGCGGGCACTGGGGGCCACCCGCCGTCAGATCGGCGCCCAGTTCATGGTCGAGTCGATCGTGATCGGCTTCATCGGCGGGCTCATCGGCTCGGCCCTCGGAGTGCTCGCGGTCGTCGCGGTGGCGGTCGTGCAGGGATGGACACCCGTGACCGATCCGCTGATCGCCGTCGCGGGGGCGTTTCTGGGCGCCCTCGTCGGTTGGGGCTCGGGGTGGTACCCGGCGCGACGCGCTGCTCGCATCGAACCGGTCGCGGCGCTGCGCGGCGCCTGACCCTTCGCACGAACGGGGTGGCATCGGATCTCCGACCAGCCACCCCGTTCGCGCGGATCAGAGGATCGCCGGGTCCGTCCGCCCGGTTCGCCGTTCGCCTGCCGCTACAATCGAGCAAGCACGAAGGAGCAGGAGAATCGGTGGTTGAGAACGTGGGATCGTCCAAGGCGAAGGCGAAGGCGAAGAAGGCCGACGACACACCCATCGGACCCACCGGCCGGCCGTACCAGGGTTTCGCGACTCCTGAGCCGCTGACGTCGCACGGCCCTGCTCGCATCATCGCTCTGTGCAACCAGAAGGGCGGCGTCGGAAAGACGACGTCGACCATCAACCTGGCAGCAGCCCTCGCCGAGTACGGGCGCAAGGTCCTCGCGGTCGACTTCGACCCGCAGGGCGCCCTGTCGGCAGGCCTCGGCGTCCAGACCCACGACGTGCCCACGGTGTACGACCTGCTCCTGGACACCAAGCGCGATGCGCACGACGCGATCGTGCACACCGGCGTCGAGGGCCTCGACGTGATGCCGGCCAACATCGATCTCTCGGCGGCCGAGGTGCACCTCGTGAACGAGGTCGCACGCGAGACGATCCTGTCGCGCGTGCTGCGCCAGGTGACGGCGGAGTACGACGTCATCCTGATCGACTGCCAACCGTCTCTCGGACTGCTCACCGTCAACGCGCTGACCGCTGCGCACGGCGTGCTGATCCCGCTCGAGTGCGAGTTCTTCGCGTTGCGGGGCGTGGCGCTGCTCATCGAGACGATCGACAAGGTGCGCGACCGGCTGAATCCCTCCATCAAGCTCGACGGCCTGCTCGCGACCATGTACGACCCGCGGACGCTGCACTCCCGCGAAGTGCTCGAGCGCGTGGTCGAAGCATTCGGCGACGACGTCCTTGAGACTGTGATCGGTCGCACCGTGAAGTTCCCCGATGCCTCGGTGTCGGGCGTGCCCATCACCGAGTTCGCGCCCGAGCACGCGGCCGCGCAGGCGTACCTGCGTCTGGCTCGGGAGCTGGTCGCCCGTGGTGCCGTCGCGTAGCGATGGCACCACGCCGGAGGCGGCAGACGGCACTGAGCCCTCCGGCTTCCGCGTCTCGCTGTCGAACTTCGACGGCCCCTTCGATCTGCTGCTGAATCTCATCTCCAAGCATGAGATGGACATCACCGAGGTGTCGCTCAGCGCGGTGACGAACGAGTTCATCTCGTATCTGAAAGAACTCGACGGTGATCGGGAGCTCGATCAGGCGTCGGAGTTCCTCGTGGTCGCCGCGACCCTGCTCGACATGAAGGTCGCCGGCCTCCTTCCCCAGGGCGAGCTGGTGGATGCCGAGGCCGTCGCGCTGCTCGAAGCGCGCGATCTGCTCTTCGCCCGGCTGCTGCAGTACCGCGCGTTCAAGGAGGTCTCGGCCTGGTTCTCGCGATGCCTGCAGCGGGAGGACCGTCGCCACGCGCGGGCGGTTCGCCTGGACGAGAAGCATCGCAAGAAGACGCCGGAGCTGGTCTGGTCGCTGACCGCATCCGACTTCGCCGCCCTTGCCATGCTGGCATTCGCGCCCAAGGAGATCCCGCATGTCGGTCTCGATCATCTGCACGCTCCGCTCATCAGCATCCGCGAGCAGGCGGCGATCGTCGTGACGCTCCTGCGCGGAGCCGAGTCGCTGAGCTTCCGCGAGCTCGTCGCAGGCATCAGCGAGCCGGGCATCGTGGTGGCACGGTTCATCTCGGTGCTCGAGCTGTATCGGCACGCGGCGCTCTCCTTCGAACAACTCGAACCGCTCGGCGAGCTGACGCTGCGCTGGTCAGCCGACCACTGGTCGGACGAATCTCTCGCGACCCTGGGGGCCGACTATGACCGATGACCCTTCGACAAGCTCAGGGACCCAGAGGGAACCCGTGGAGGCGCCGCTGACCGAGAAGGTCGAGGCGATCCTGCTCATCATCGACGAGCCGATCGGGCTGGTCGCGCTGGCGGCCGCCGTGGGCGCTCCGGTCGCCGCCGTCAGGCAGACCCTGGAGACCCTCGTCGCCGACTACGACGGAGTGGGCCGCGGCCCCCGCCGGGGGTTCGAGCTGCGCGAGGTCGGCGGAGGCTGGCGGCTGTACGTGCGAGACGAGCACGACGACCTCGTCGCCGATTTCATCGGCGGTCAGGCGCCCGCCCGGCTCTCGCAGGCGGCGCTCGAGACGCTCGCCGTCATAGCCTACAAACAACCGGTGACCCGTAGTCAGGTAGCCTCTATCCGTGCCGTGAACGTCGATTCGGTCGTGCGCACGCTGCTCGCCCGCGGTCTGATCACCGAGATGTTCGCCGACTCAGAGACCGGCGCCATCAACTACGGCACGACCGACGCGCTGCTGCAGCACCTGGGGATCAACTCGATAGACGAGCTGCCCCCGATCTCGCCGCTTCTCGATGACGGCGCCGATGGTTTCGATGAAGGAGTGGTCCGATGACCGACAGTTCAGCCCCCGAGGGCATCCGCCTGCAGAAGGTGCTCTCCGCCGCGGGAGTCGCGTCGCGTCGCGTCATCGAGGACTACATCGTCGAGGGGCGCATCCGGGTGAACGGCGAAGTCGTCTCCGAGCTCGGCAGACGCATCGATCCCGAGAACGATCTCGTCGACGTCGACGGCACGGCCGTGCAGCTCGACGTCTCGAAGCGCTACGTCATGCTCAACAAGCCCACCGGCGTCGTCAGCAGCATGCGCGACGAGAGCGGTCGGCCGGATCTCCGCCGGTTCACGGAGGACTACGAAGAGCGCCTGTACAACGTCGGCCGACTGGATGCCGAGACCAGCGGTCTCCTGCTCCTCACGAACGACGGCGATCTGGCGCACGTGCTCGCGCACCCCTCGTTCGGCGTCACGAAGGTGTACATCGCGAAGGTCGATGGCGCCGTCACGGCGCAGACGATCTCGAAGCTGACCAAGGGCATCGAGCTCGAAGACGGACCCATCACGGCAGACAAGGCGAGGCTGCTCGACACCTCGCGCGGGTCGAGCCTCGTCGAGCTCACCCTGCACTCCGGGCGCAACCGCATCGTTCGCCGCATGATGGCGGCGGTCGGCCACCCGGTGACCGAGCTCGTGCGTCGGCAGTTCGGGCCGCTCCACCTGGGAACCCTCCCGGCGGGGAAGACGCGGGAACTGACTAAAATCGAGTTGGGCGCGCTTCTTACTCTGTCGCGCCGTGATACCCGTGCCGGAACGAGCGACGGCGAGCAGCAGGAGAAAGAGTGACCGACACGACCAGTGCGCCCAGCGCGGTCCGCGCTGCCGGCGCCGTCGCCGCGCGGATCACGGGCACGGTGCGCATCGTCGGCACCGGCCTGCTGGGCGCGAGCATCGGTCATGCACTGCGCGCGAAGGGCGTCGACGTCGTGCTCTCCGATACCTCGCCTGCGCAGCAGCGCCTCGCGATCGACTACGGCGCCGGTCGCGCACCCGCGGCGGGCGACGCGCCGGTGCTGATCGTCGTGGCGGTTCCGCCCGATGTCACTGCCGATGTCATCCAGAACGAACTCGAGAATCACCCGGATGCAGTCGTCACTGATGTCGCGAGCGTGAAGCTCGAGCCCTTTCGAGCGCTGAGCGAACGCGGAGTCGACCTGCGGCGCTACATCGGCTCTCACCCTCTCGCCGGCCGCGAACGCGGGGGAGCGATCTCGGCACGCGCCGATCTGTTCATCGGTCGTCCGTGGGTGGTGTGCCGTGATGAGGAGACCTCAGCGGCCGACCTCTCCCTCGTCGAGGCCCTTGCCCTCGACGTCGGTGCGACGCCGCTGGAGATGACGCCGGAGGAGCACGACCGCTCGGTCGCGCTGACCTCCCACGTTCCGCAGGTGGTCGCGAGTCTGCTCGCGGGGCGTCTCGCCGAGGCCGAAGAGGGCGCCTTGCGCCTGGCCGGCCAGGGCGTGCGCGACACCACGCGGATCGCGGCATCCGCACCCGAACTGTGGGTGCAGATACTCGGCGCCAACGCGTCTCCCGTGGTGGAGATCCTCGATGCTCTCGCCGCCGATCTGCGTGACGTCTCCGAGGCGTTGCGCGCACCCGAGGCCCCGGGCGCCCGGCGCGCTGTCGCCGAGACCATCCGCCACGGCAACGACGGCGTCGAGCGTCTGCCGGGCAAGCACGGCCAGAACCGCCGCTTCGAGTCCCTCGTCGTGATGGTCGACGACACCCCCGGCCAGCTCGGGCGTCTGTTCGGCGAACTCGGCGAACTGGGTGTGAACGTCGAGGATCTGCGCCTCGAGCACTCACCCGGTGCGCAGTTCGGTCTCGCCGAGATCAGCGTCGACCCCGCCGCACTGCACGGGGCGATCACCGGACTCACCGAACGCGGCTGGCGGATCGCGGGGAACACGAATGACTGACACCACTACAGACTTCATAGCGATCGACGGGCCTGCAGGCTCGGGCAAATCCAGCGTGTCCAAGGCGGTGGCCCGCAAGCTCGGCTTCGGCTACCTCGACACCGGCTCGGCCTATCGCGCGCTGGCCTGGCACGTGCTCGACCGCGGCGCCGACACGGCGGATGCCGACGCGGTTCTTGCCGCGGCATCCGACTTCCCCGTGCGTCTCGGCCTCGATCCCGACGACCGCACGGTGCGCGTCGGCGAGGCCGACGTCACCGAGGCGATCCGTGACCCTCGCGTCTCCGGCGCCGTCAGCGGCGTGGCCCGCGTGCCGGCCGTGCGCGAGCAGGTGAATGCGCTCTTCCGCACCCTTGTGGCGGAAGCCCCGTACGACGCGGTGGTCGTGGAAGGGCGCGACATCACCACGGTGGTCGCCCCTGACGCTCCCGTGCGCATCCTGCTGACCGCCGCCCCCGAGGTGCGCGCCGCTCGCCGTGCTGGCGAACTCGCGGGCGAGAGCGCCGAGATGGTGGCCGCCGCCCTGCACAAGCGCGACGCCTCCGACAGCGCCGTCGTCGACTTCCTGAACGCCGCCGAAGGCGTCGAGGTCGTCGATTCGACCGAATTGGATTTCACCCAGACCATCGATGCCGTACTCACGGTGATCGAACGACTCCGAGGAGCACCCCGTGGCTGACGACGAATACGAAGGCGGCCCTGACCACCTCGCAGAGAAGATGGACGCGCTCGACGAGCAGCTCGCCGAGCAGCGCGCCGAGACACTGCGAGCGGGTCTCGCCGACTACGACCTGGACGATGAGGACGCCGCGCTCCTCGCCGGCATCACGATGGGCGAGGACGGCATCCAGTTCATGCCCGCCCTGCCCGTGGTGGCGATCGTCGGGCGCCCGAACGTGGGCAAGTCCGCGCTCGTGAACCGCATCCTCGGCCGCCGCGAGGCCGTCGTCGAGGACACCCCCGGTGTCACGCGCGACCGCGTCACCTACAAGGCCGAGTGGAACGACCGACGCTTCACGCTCGTCGACACCGGAGGCTGGGAGCCCGACGCCCGCGGCATCGACCGCTCGGTGGCGGCTCAGGCCGAGGTGGCGATCGAGCTCTGCGACGTCGTGTTGTTCGTCGTCGACGCTCTGGTGGGCGCGACGTCGACCGACGAGCACGTCGTGAAGCTGCTGCGCAAGAGCGGCAAGCCTGTCTTCCTCGTCGCGAACAAGATCGATGACGCCCGCCAGGAGCCCGAGGCGGCCGCCCTCTGGAACCTGGGCCTCGGTGAGCCGTATCCCGTCTCCGCGATCCACGGTCGCGGCGTCGCCGACCTGCTCGACACCCTGCTGAAGAAGCTGCCGGAGATCTCTGCGGTGGCCAAGCAGGAGATCGGCGGACCGCGCCGCGTCGCGATCCTCGGCCGCCCGAACGTCGGCAAGTCGTCGCTGCTGAACAGGGCCGCAGGCGAGGAGCGCGTCGTCGTGAACGACCTCGCGGGAACCACCCGCGACCCGGTCGACGAGATCGTCGAACTCGGCGGCAAGCTGTGGCGCTTCGTCGACACCGCCGGCATCCGCCGACGAGTGCACATGGCGCAGGGCGCCGACTTCTACGCCTCGCTGCGCACCTCGGCCGCACTCGAGAAGGCGGAGGTCGCGGTCGTCGTCCTCGACGTCTCCGAGTCGATCAGCGAGCAGGACGTGCGCATCATCGATCTGGTGCTGGAATCGGGTCGTTCGCTCGTGCTCGCGTTCAACAAGTGGGACCGTCTGAACGATGACGACCTCGAAAACCAGGATCGCCGTCGCTACCTCGAGCGAGAGATCGAGCAGGACCTCGCGCACGTCGCCTGGGCTCCTCGCGTGAACATCTCGGCGAAGACCGGCCGTCACCTCGACAAGCTGGTCCCGGCGCTCGAGACCTCGCTGGAGAACTGGGATCGCCGCATCCCGACCGGCAAGTTCAACGCGTTCCTCGCCGAGCTCGTCGCCGAGCACCCGCACCCGCTGCGTGGAGGCAAGCAGCCGCGCATCCTCTTCGGCACGCAGGCATCGACGCGTCCGCCGACGTTCGTGCTCTTCACCACTGGCTTCCTCGACCCGGGCTACCGCCGGTTCATCCAGCGCCGCCTGCGCGAGCTGTACGAATTCGAAGGCACGCCGATCGTGATCAACATGCGCGTGCGCGAGAAGCGCCAGCGCTGAGCTGTTCCGCTCTGTGTCGGAATCGACGACGCACCCCGGATGCTGTGAAAGGCTGAAGGGGTGACTGTCGTACCTCCTGCCGCCGGCGAACCGCGTCGGCCACTCGGCCCGCTGAACCCCGGTGACGCCTGGGTGATCGCGGACACGGGGGAGAAGTACTGGGGTCGTTTCGGCGCAGCGGGACTGCTCGCCTACGATCCCTCGCGGGGCGTGCTGCTGCAGCACCGGGTCGCCTGGAGCCACTTCGGCGGCACCTGGGGGTTGCCCGGGGGCGCGCTCCACGAGGGCGAGAGCGCGATCCGCGGAGCGGTGCGCGAAGCGCAGGAAGAGGCGGGCGTGCCCGACGGCTCGGTGCGACCGCGGTTCACGAGCGTGCTCGATCTCGACATCTGGTCGTACACGACGGTCGTCGCCGACGTCGTCGAGCCGTTCGAGCCGGTGATCAGCGATCCGGAGAGCGTCGCGCTGGCGTGGGTTCCTGTCGACGAGATCGATGCGCTGCCTCTGCATCCGGGGTTCGGGGACTCGTGGCCGCTGCTGAGGTCGCTGCTCGACGTGAGGCCCGTTCTCGTCGTCGACGCGGCCAACGTCGTGGGCTCGGTGCCCGACGGATGGTGGAAGGACCGCGCGGCTGCGGCGGGTCGTCTGAGGGATCGGCTGGCCGGGCTGGCGGCGCCGGCGGATGATCTCGGGCTCGACGCGACGACGTGGTTCCCGCAGGTCTCACTCGTGGTCGAGGGTCAGGCGCGGTCGCTGGCAGACGACGACGAGATCGTCGTGGTCAGGGCGGATGCCGGGGGCGACGACGCGATCGTCGACGAGGCGGTGCGGCTGACGTCGCTGGGGCGAGCGGTCACCGTGGTGACGAGCGATCGGGCGTTGCAGTCGCGGGCGGAAGCGGCTGGCGCCCGGATTCTGTCGGCGCGCGCACTGCTGAACACGATCGGGCGCTGAGGGCGCAACCGGGTCAGTCGAAGGGGTCGTCGTCGCGTCCGCGCAACTTGTCGATCTCGCGGCGTTCGCGCTTGGTCGGTCGCCCGGCACCGCGATCTCGCAGGCCGAGTGCCGCCTGGGGTTCGCGCTCGGGTGTGCGGTCTTCGTAGGCGAGGGCGGCAACTGGTGCGCCCACGCGTTTGACCAGGATCTGGCGGACGATGAGGATGCGGTCGAACCCCGAGATGCGGATGCGCACCTCGTCGCCGATGCGCACGTGCTGCGCGGCTTTGACCTTGTCGCCGTTCAGCCGGATGTGTCCCGCACGGCACGCAGTCGTCGCCGCCGAACGCGTCTTGTAGGCGCGCACCGCCCACAGCCAGCTGTCGATCCGCGCCGCGTCCATCAGCGGCTCTTCTCTCGGGCTGAGGCGAGCGCGCCGGCGACGATGAGTCCCTGCCCGACCGTGTACGTGAGCATGACGGCCGGGCTGCTCCACTCGGGTAGCGCGTCGGGAAGGAAGAGCCGGAAGGCAAGGATCGAGTCGCTCGTCAGGAAGAACGCGCCGCCCACCGCGACGAGCGGGTGGCACCGAGTCGAGAACGCGGCTGTGCCGGCGAGCACGAGCCCGTAGACCGCCACGGCGACGAGCAGATCGCCAGAGTGCGGGCCGATCACGATGACCATGGCGATCCACCAGAGCACGTAGATGAGCGCCCACCAGGGCATCCGGCGCCGGGAGAGGTGACGGGCGAACAGCACGATGTACGCCACATGCGCGACGCCGAAGAACCCGAGCATGAGCGGCAGTTCGGGAAGCGCGGGGAAGAACGCGCCGGCGCCGTCGCCCAGCCATGAGAACAGCAGCGCAACCAGCAGCAAGACCGTCACCGAGCGTGGCTTCAGACGGCGCGCCGACACGAGCACCGGGATCGCGAGGAGCGGCATCAGGGCGAGCTTCGTCGGGCCGGCGAGCGGGCTGTGCACGGCCAGCAGGATCACATGGGCTGCCGAGAGGATGATGTAGGGCGCGAACGCCCACGCCAGTGCGCGGGGCGTCATCAGGACTCGACGGTGACGTCGGCGACGCCGTCGTCGGGTGCGAGATGCACGGCGGGCCAGTAGCCCTCGGGGAAGTGCTCGCCGCAGTCGTCGATCAGGTGCAAGATGATCGTTCCGTCGGCTGCGGCCTCGATCGTCTCCAAGGCCAGGTCGGATGCTGCCTCGTCGAGTTCATGCGCCTCCGGCGCCCCGGTGCTGAAGCGGGTGACGACGGCATCCGAGGCCATGCGTCGAAGAACGTCGAGTCGGGAGACGACCTCGCGAAGCCGGGGGAGCAGCGGCGTCACCTCGGCGTGCGTCGTCGCCTCGATCATGAGGTCGACGTCGCCGCCGTCGGTGACGACCGAGCCGGCGTACCAGTCGTGCGTGAGGATCTCGCCGTCGGTCAGCTCTGTGCTCGCGCGGACGAGGGTGCCGAGGACGTCGTCTTCGACGACCGGATGCTGGTCGCTCATGCCACCACGCTAGCGGTCAGCGGGTGAAATCGAGTGCGACGAGGGCCCGCCCGGGCTTCATCTCGGTCTTCTTCTCGAAGCCGGCGGCGAGATACGTGCCCAGGGTGCCGTGGAACAGATCGTTCGTGCGCATCTTCTCACCGCCGGTGTCGACTGGATAGCCCTCGATCAGGCGGGCTCCGGAGGACTTCGCGTGCTCGACGGCGGCGCGCAGCAGGGCGAGATTTATGCCCTGTCCGCGGTGTTCACGTCGCACGACGAAGCAGGTGACCGCCCAGACACTGTCGTCGTCGAAAGGCTCTTCGGTTGCGGCGGCGATGATGCGCGTGCGCGGTACGCGCGCCTGAGCGGTGCGCGGCCCGATGCGGATCCAGCCCGCAGCCTCGCCGTCGACGTACGCGATGAGTCCCGGCGGCGGGCCCGTATCGATCTCGGCGTGCAGCATCTCGGTGCGCTGCTCTTTCGTGGTCTCGTTCCAGTCCTTGTTGCTCAGAACGGGCCAGATGCACTGGCAGCTCGCGCCGTCTCCGCCGCCCGTGAGGGCACGCTGCACATCGTCCCATCGAGGCGTCGTCGCCACCTCGGTCGTGATCGTCACCATGCACGTGACGCTACGCCCGGCGTCCGACACTCGCAACGCTCCCCGGTTCGCGAAGCGCGTGAGCATCAGGCTAAGATAGGGGAGTTGCCTGCGCGAGAGCGAAGGGCAACGGGCTGTGGCGCAGCTTGGTAGCGCACTTGACTGGGGGTCAAGGGGTCGCAGGTTCAAATCCTGTCAGCCCGACCAGATAAGGCCCGGAAACTCGCAAGAGTCTCCGGGCCTTCTGCATGTCTGGGAAACGCCGAGGGCTCCAAAAGGGCTCCAGTTGTCTACAGCCTCTGCCAGTATGAGGCCGTGCCGACCTCAGTCATTCTCAAGTTGACGCCTCTGCCGTCGAGACTCCCGTCGCGCGCTGGCTTTCCACAGACTGTGCGGCGGCTCCGTGCATCCCATGCGAGCGTCCAGGGTCTGTTGGACAACCTGACTGATCTCCGCGCGGCGAAGCAGCTTCAGGGTATGAAGCTGGCGAGGCTTGGGCACGCTCAGAGCGACCTTCTAAGAGCGGCCATTGTGTTCTCAGGCGCGGGCGTCGACGCTGTCCTGAAGCAGCTCGTGCGAGACACACTTCCTCGGTTGCTTCGAGGGCATGCGCCGACGCAGGAGCGGTGGACCAAGTTCCTAGCAGAACTCAGCAAGCAGGAACGCGCGGTATTCGCGGTTCTCAAGAATCGCTCTGTCGACGAAGCTCTGCTCACCGCCTACATCGACTCGTTGACCACTCGCAGCCTCCAAGGACACGACGAACTGAAGAATGTCCGTGATGCGCTCGGACTGGATGAGAACCAGTTCAGCAACGAGCGGCTTATGGGTTTTCGAGAATTCTTCGACGCGCGCAACACGATAGCTCACGAGCTGGACTTGAAGCCTTCGCGCGGCCAGGGCGATGCGCAGCGGCGGGACCGTAACATGAAGCCGTCGCTAGAGCTGTGCGACAGCGTGTTCCTGCTGCTCGTGGACTATGTCCTAGCTACTGAGGAGCTGATGACTCCCAAGCTGCCCGCTGTGTAGCCTCCAAGCGCCACGATTGGCGCAGGCGTAGCGCCCGCAGATGAGATGTGGGCGGAGAACGCGGCGCGGTGCGCGCTGAAGTCGCGCGGGCGGACGTGGGCGTAAACCTTGTCTGTGATGGCGTAGCTCGCGTGGTCCATCGCCCGGGACAGCTCGTGCATATCGAGCGCGCGGGACTCTAGGGCGAGCGTGGCGAAGGTGTGACGCAGCTCGTGGAAGTGGAGACCGTCGAGTCCAGCGCGGGTAGCCGCAGGCTTGAACGTGTAGCGGTAGAAGCCCTTGGGGTCGAAAGTGTGCTCGTAGCTGAGCTTGTTGTGTCCGGGTACCTTGCCCGGCCACAGCCCGGCCTCCAGGTTGTCGCGGTGCGGGTGTTGGCGCAGGTAGACGCCGAGGTCGTGGAATAGGCCGTCGTCCAGGATCGGCACGTCGCGCACTGCCCGCGCTGTCTTCGGGGTGCCGAGGACGTAGCCCTTGCTGGTGTGCGTCATGTTCCTCCGGACCTGCACCTCGCCACGGCGGAGGTCGATGTCACGGATGCGCAGGGCGGCTACCTCGCCGATGCGCAGCCCCGTCAGCGCGCCAAACCGCACCAGCAGGTCATACGGCGGCTGGGTGGTCAGTTCGGCAGCCAGCCGGTTCACCTCCTCCACCGACAGGAAGCGCGCCTCGGCAGTGTCAGCCTTCGGCTTCGTCACAGCGATGCAGGGGTTGAACGGGATCAGCCGGTGCGCGTAGGCGTAGGAGAACACCTTCCGCACCACCTTGTACGTTCCGAGAACGCTCGTCTCCGTGCGCTGCTCGCCATTCGCCTTCGGCTTGGCGCGGACACCCGCGAGCCAATCATCGATGTCCGCGGCCTTCAAGGTAGAGATGCGACGGTTCCCGAACGCAGGGTAAGCGTGCACGCGCAGCGCGATCTCGTAGCCGTCGAGAGTCTTCTGCTTGAGATGAGCGCTGGCCGCGATCATCGCATCCGCCGTCTGCTGGAAGGTCTTCGATCGGCCGGAAAGGTGCTCCGTCGAGTTGCCTTCCTCCAGCTCTCGGACGATCTTGTCGCGATAGCGCTCGGCTTCACCCTTGTTGTAGAACGCCTTCTTCCGATACGTACCGGATTGTGGACGCCAGCGGACCGTGTAGCGGGTGCCCTTCGACGTCTCGTCAATCTTGATGCTTGCAGATGCCATGTCGTGCTCCTTGGTATGGTGCGGAATCAGTACTCGCCGGGGATTGCCCGGTCGAAGAGGCGTCGGGCGGAGAAGGTGCCGAGTAGCCAGCTCGGCTCGTCGGGGCGCTGCCACACGTAACGGGCGTAGATGTCGATGAGGTGCCGCGGGTGGCTCAGACGGGTAATGACAGCCGGGTAGTCGTGGCTCTCCATCACGACGTCGCCCTGCCGGAGCGCGCCAGCGGCTACTCGTTCGGTGTCCGGTCGGAGGTTCCAGCCGGTGCGGAGTGTCTTGCGCTGAGGCAGGGGACGCGTACGCACAGTCAGCCCGCTACGGGCACGGCGCGGGTGAAGGTCTTGTCTGCGCGGATGGGACCGATGGCCCATGGCGAGTGCACCTGGTGGGGCGACTGCACGACGAACCGGACAAGGTCAGGCTTGTAGATCGAGGAAGGATGTCCCCCGTATCGCGCCTCGAGGCAACAGGTGTCCCGAAATGGCCCCGAGCGGGACAACAGGCGACGGAGGTCATAACGCTTTCTAACTCGCGGGCGGTGCCCAAGACGCAGCGCGGTAGAGACCGATTCGCACAGCCTGTTCCGCGAGGTCGCGAAGGGCCTGATTGCTGACGCCGCAGTTTCTAAGCGCGCTGACGACCGACTCCAACTCGTGCTCGATGTGCCAATCGGATTCAGTCATCTGTTCGAGACGACGGGTCACGATCTGGGCAATCTTGTCGGGGTGCGCGCTGAGGACATCTGGGGGTAGATCGCGGAAGGAGGTGTCCTGACCGAGCGGTCCCGGTGCGGTGTCAGTGAGTTCGAGCACTTCCAGGGCTATGACGCTGGTCACCCTTAGCGCCATGTCACCCCATGCTGTGCGCTCCTGTGCGGCAATCATGCTGAGAGGTAGAGAGAGGCGGGCGCGGATGGTTTCGGCGAGCCAAGAGTTCCAAGCGTTTGTGGACTCCGCTTCGTCGACGTCGTGAAGTACGTCGGCCATCGCCGCGACGAAGCTTCTGACTTGATCGGGTTCGACAAGGCGAGCGAACAGAGCCGGGGCGTCAACATCGTTTGCCGCCGAGCGGATGCAGATCGACGCCATCATCCACCAGTACTGGCGCTCAAGCCCGTGTTCGGAGCCAAGGTTCGCGATCAGATCGTGCGCCGAAGTCAGCAGTCTCCAGAAGCCGGCATCCAGCATCGCATCATTGGCCCGAGGATGATGCAGGTAGCTCTTCCAGACCTGCGGCGCTCTTTCAGCTGTTGTGGCCTCGAACAACGGAAAGAGCTGTTCGCGCGCAAACGCGGGATCGGCGCAGAAAATGAAGTAGGTGTCGGCGGCGATTATCGCCAGACTCGCCCGAGTTGCGTTGACATCGGGGTCCAACAGCCGTGCTGCGGCCCGCTTGTCGACGGTGGTGAGCCCGTGCCAATCGTCACCTTCGGCTTCCCATCGCACTCGCACGCGGTTGACCCAGTATTGGGCAAGGACGCCTGGCCAAGTGTTGAGCCCGAGCGTCAACCAGTCATCGGAATCGCGTTCTTCCACCCCGGGAGCGTGCGTGTGCCACACAGCGCGCGCCAGGTCATCCAGGCGAGCCAGCACTGGCTCCGAATGCTCAAGTGCTTCGCTGTCCACGGTCGAGAGACAGAGATCGCAGATCGGACGGGCGAGCCGTGCGTCGGTGACGAGGACTAGAAGCGCCTCAAGCGCTTGTTCGATCTGCCGGTCCGCCAGCGTCGCATTGCCAAGCCCAGTGATGAGCGCAGCTCTGAAATCACTTTCCCAATCGGGATTGTCCGCGATGACCGGCTCCGTGAGGAGCGCCAGCCCCACGTCAGGCCGACTCTCGACAGCCTGCTGCACGACCGAGCATGCGCCCTGCCAGGTTGGGCCGTCGAATGTGTGGTCGCTGTACGAGTGATTGACTGCCAGTGCGACGGCGCTCGCTGGGCCGTGCTCGTCGAAGGCTCCCACAAACTCGTCGGCGGCGAAGGGTGCTGCCTCCTCGACCCACGAACCCGATTCCATCCAATGGTCGAAATCGGGATGTTCCCGTACACCTATGGTCGGTCGATGCTCCCTGATCCCAGCAACCGCGCGTTCAAGCTCGTCCCATCCGCTGACGTAGCGTGTGAGCCATTCGACGACGTCGAAGATGCATCGTTCGTGCAGTTGCTCTTCGCGGTCGGGATCGACCTCAAATAGGGGAGGACCATCGAGAACCCGTTCGAGGAGCAGCTTCCGATCAGCGTCGTCCAGTTCGGTCGCGATAGTCGCAAGCAGCCGAAACACTTCGTGCTTACTCCGCTGGTCGTAGAGATGTGACCCTGACAGCAACAGCGTAAGCTTGTGGTGGTTGATCATGGCCTGGTGCTCAGTGACGAGGTGCAGACCCAGTCGACGGAAGAGCCCGAAATCGCTACTTAGCCAACGCTCGATGATGGATCCATCTGATCCAATCAGCTCGATGCTTGTGTCTCGCAGGGCATCGATCAACGTGCTTTCGTAACTTGGGAACCGATCCTGCTCGTGCGGTTCAATCGCTGAGCGCCGATAGGACCAACTGTCCCACGACTTGTTAGGCTCGCAGGTCGCCAACAACTCGTATGCATCAGTTAGAGATTGTTCGAGTATCTGAAGGGCGGAGACTGCCACAGTCGGCAATCCCTCTCGCACCGCCTCCCAGAGATGCTTCAGATCTGACTTAGAGCTTGACCACCTAACGCTTGCTTTGGTCCGGGTGCGCGCTTCAGTCTCGTCGAGATACCATGGCCGCTCGATGTCCAATTGAAGACGAACTTGCAGCGCGCGCCTCAGAAAGGGGAGTGCGGACGCGCCGTGCGACGCCGGGCGGTGTAGCAGGTTCCACGTCTCTTCAGGATCCTCATCGTGTGTTCGCAGCGCGGCCGCCACGATAATTGACCAACTTGTCGCCAATCGCGGCGAGGACTCGCGGAAGCCATAGGCGGCGTAGGCGATCGCCTGTCGCAATCGAGCGCAAACGATCGGACCGTGCCGCGCGAGAGTAGCGAGTGCCAGATCCGTCATCTCAGCGTCAGCAACGTAGCAATCGGCAAACCACTGTGCCAAGACCTGGCTCTCATCGGTCGTCTGATTCGCTGAAGTAAACAGGGACAAGAACGCCGGCTGCTGCTCAGCCCATAGAAGCCACTCCTCGCCGCGTGCCTTCTCGCTGAACGCTCGCACACCAGCAGGAAGACTTAGCACCGCGGAGAGATAGTCAGCCTCTGCGGGCAACTTCGGTGGCCCACCGCTGACGATCTCGTGGACCCTCCCGCGATGGTCGAGCTGCCCCATTTCGAGTCGGCGGGCCCATTCGTTCAGGGCCGTGGTCAGTGCAACATGTTCAGCCGCGCCCGGATACTCGATGGGGGTAATGCGAAGATCGCGCCACTTTGGGTCGTCGGGTGTGTCTGTGAGCGCGAACCTCTTCGTGGTAGGTGGCAGTCCCCGCGCCAAGTACTTCATCACTGCGTCGCTGTGGCTGTAGCCGACAAACAGGACTGTGCGATTGAGGAACAAGTCCGTGACGAATCGTCTAGCCCATCCGTCAAACAGATAGGCACGACCAAAGTCATCATCGGTGATTACAATTTCTGTCGCGGCGCGCGATACGTGGCCGTGGAGGTACACGAGACCAGTGAAGTCGCGCCCCAACGGGACCGCGGGGGCGCGGTAGATGTCGCCAATCTCAATCGAGAGCTCAGCTGCCGCGGCCGAGAGATGCTCGTCGTAGTTCGTGCTGACGATGCGAATGGCACCGCAGGCGTTACCCAGCCGAACGATGGCGCGGTGCGAGTCGTTGGGCTGTGAGTTCGGATTGGCAATGATCGCGCGGGCACGGTCCCTCACCGAGGGGTCCGAGTCGCACAATCGTCCGATGAATGCATCCGGCTCCAGGCGCTTATCCAGTTCGACGCCCGCTGCCTCGGCAAGTTGGGCCGCTAGTTCTGCGAACGAGGGGAGGCTCGCTGGTGCGTTCATGGATGCCCCGGCACCGACGAACAGGACCAGATCTCCTACGGTGGCCGCACTGATGAGTGCCTCGGGCAAGTTGACGTCGTCCGTGATCCTCATGGTCTTACTAATACCGCATCGTCGCGACACACGGCCGCGATGGGCGGACATTGGCTATTCGTGAACCCGACGCGTTCTACTACTTCGCGACCTTACGGCCGAACGCCAGTAGATAAGTGGCCACCGGCTGCGATGAGAGAATCGGTGACGAGTCGAGCCCGGGCGTTTCCAGTTCAACCCATCCCAAACATCCGTGAGTACTCGCAGACATCCGGGTTTGATCGGAACAAGCGAGCCGATCGGCTCGTATGAAAACCCAGGTCATCCGCAGGTTTCCAATTTATTCGGAGGCGATCGGCATCTCGCCGGAACCTCCAAGGGATCGCAGGCTCAATCCTGTCGGCCCGACCAGATAGCCCCGGAGAACCGCAGAAACACGCGGATCTCCGAGGCTTTTCCATGCTCTGCGGCGGTCGAAACGACCGTCGACTCAAATGGGTCTCACATGACGACGCGAGCTGCGCCCTCATCCGCGAGAACCCGCTCAGGGTACGAGCACGATGCGCCCGAACACCTCACCGGCATCCATGAGTCGGTGCGCTTCGGCGGCGGCGCTCAACGGGAGAGTGTCGTGAACCACGGGGGAGAGGACGCCTCGAACGGCGTCGTCGAACATCTCGCGTCGCACCCGGGCGAGCTCGTCGCGCGGCACGGTGTCGAGGCTGAGCGTTCCGAAGGTGATCGATCGGCGGAAACCGGCCAGAAGCGCGGTGCCGAAGTCAGCGGGCGGGAATCCGCCGACCACGCCCACGGCGATCAGGCGGCCGTTGGGCGCGAGTCGCTCGATGAACCGGGGAAGATCGGGGCCGCCGACGATGTCGAGGATGACGTCGAATCCGTCCAGGGCGTTCGGGTCGCCCGCGCCGGCGCGATCGAGCACGTGCGTGGCGCCGAACGCCCGCAGTCGCTCCCCGCGCTCGGGGGATGACGTGGTGACGGCAATGGTCGCGGCGCCGGCGCGGGCGGCCAGCTCAACGCCGGCCAGGCCGATGCTCCCGGCGGCGCCCCGCACGAGCACGGATTCGCCCTCGACGAGGTGAGCACGTTCGAGCGCGAAATGCGCGACCGGTGCCGCGCCGCCCAGGGTCACGGCCTGGACGGACGAGAGTTCGGATGACAGCGCGACGATCTCGTCGGCGCGAGCGATCACGTACTCGGCGTAGCCGCCCGAGATCCCGGTGAACGCCCAGACGCGCCGGCCGACCCACGCAGGGTCGACGTCGGCCCCCGTCGCCGTCACGACGCCGGCGGCCTCGCTTCCCGGGATCATCCCCGAGTCGCGGGTTGCTTCGGCGATCCCGCCTCGGCGGATCACGACATCGACCCCGCCGACGCCGATTGCCTCTGTTCGAACGAGGACCTCGCCGACTCCGGGCGTCGGGACGGGAAGGTCCGTCACCTCCATCCCACTCGGGTCGCCGAAGGTTCGGATGATCACTGCGCGCATGGGTGCACTCCGTTTCGCGGCGGGGGATCGAACCCGCCTTCCGAAACGTAGCGGACGCCTGCGTCCACTTGACTAAAGTGAGACACATGCCCGCGACACTGCCTCAGGAACTGCGATCCGACGCGAAGGAGAACCGCGACCGTGTCCTCGCCGCGGCACGCGAGCTGTTCGGGACCGACGGTCTCGAGGTGACGATGCGACAGATAGCCCGACGCGCCGGCGTGGGGCCGGCCACCCTCTACCGGCGGTTCCCCACGAAAGCCGATCTCGTCCGCGCCGCCTTCGTGAACGAGCTCGACGCCTGTCGCTCGATCGTGGTCGACGCCCTTGCTGATACCGACCCGTGGCGCGGTTTCCGGGGCATCATCGAGCGGGTCTTAGTGCTCAACGCCCGAAACCAGGGCTTCACCGATGCGTTCCTCTCCGCCTACCCCGACGCCGTCGATTTCCGAGCACAGCGCGAGGCGGCAGTGCGGGGAATCGTCGCCGTCGCTCGTCGTGCCATCGAAGCCGGCGCGCTGCGTGCCGATTTCGTCCTGGACGACTTCCTGATCGTCCTGCTCGCGGCGCGTGGACTCTCGAGCACGACGGAGGCGGAGCGCACCCGTACCGCGCGTCGCTACGCGGCGCTCGTGATCGACGGATTGCGCGCATCCGATCGGCACGGACCGTTACCCACCGCGCCACGACTCATGCCGAGTGTCATCCCCGGGTAGACCGCGCACCTCCCTGATGAAGGTGCGGACGACTAGCAAGAGCCGGGACCTGGCCCGGACCTGACGCACGCAAGCCATGCAATCCCTGACATGAAATGGCGCCGCTTCAGGGGCAGAAATGTCCGGGAAAATCAGGAAACCAAGCTGAACGCGCTACCTGGGGGTCAAGGGGCGCAGGTTCAAATCCTGTCAGTCTTCTCGCGCTCGTAAATTGGGGCGCCGAAGCGCCGCCTCAAGGACCGGCGTGCTATCGGGCTGTCGGCCGCCTGCCGAAGTCGCTCGTGAGCCAGTCTTCGATCGAGGCCCAGGGAAACGCCCGCCGCCCGTGCGGTCCGGGCGAGGTCGCAGCCGTCCGCATCGCTTCGAGCCGGAAGAGACGCCAGTCGTCGCGATCGAGATCGAAGGCGACGAGATACCACTTCCGCTCACGGAGAAGATGTCGATGCGGCTCCACGGTGCGTTGCGTCGGGTGACCGCGCCGATCCGTGTACTGGAACGAGAGTCGGCTCCCCGTCGCGATGGCGTCGACTATGGTGCCGACGAGCTCCCAATCGACGGAGGTCGGAGTCTCGCGCAGAACCTGCGTCGACAGGGCCACAGCGGCGGCCCGTCGGCGCAGACTCCCCGGCAGAACTTGTTCGAGCTTGGTGCGCGCGGTCGCGGCGGTGGTGTCGTCGGGCAGCCATGCTTCGAGGATGAGCAGACTCGAGATGATCGTCGAGACCTCATCCACGCCGAGCAGCAGCGGCGGGATCTTCAGGCCCGGACGCAGGGAGTACACCGCGCCGGGACCCGGGCGGGAGTGGACGTCGTAACCCATGTCGCGCAGACGCATCGCGTCGCGGCGCACCGTGCGCTCGCTGACTTGCAGCCGGGTCGAGAGATCTTGCACAGACCACTCACGCCCTGTCTGGAGGAGGGCTAGCAGATCGAGCGATCGGCTCGTGGGCGAATCCATAGATCCATGATGATCCAAGATGCGGCCACGATCAGGCCGTATCTGCTTCTAGCGTGGAAGCAGTTACGGAAGAGAGGAGCTGTCATGAAGATCGCAATCACGACACCACAGGGAAACGTCGGACGTCATCTCGCGCGGATGCTCGTTCGGTCAGGCGTGAGGCCGCTGTTGCTCACCCGCCATCCGGAGAATCTCCCCGCCGATGTCGCCGAGCACGCCGACGTGATGACGATGGACTCACGGGCGCCGCGTGACGTGATCGCCGCGACGTCCGGCGTCGACGCCGTGTACTGGGTCGATCCGCCGGTCGAGTCACCCGACCCCATGGCTGACTATCGGCGTGCGACGGAGTCCATCGTCGCCGCGGTCGACGCGAATCGGATCCGGCGAGTGGTCTTCCAAAGCAGCGTCGGAGCCGAAAAGCGGCACGGGGCGGGGGAGATCGATGGACTCGCGGAGACCGAGGTCGCTTTGGACCGTTCCGGTGCGGAGGTCACGCACCTCCGGTGCGGGTATTTCTTCACCAACCTCCTGTTCGACGTCGAAGCGGTGAAGGCCGGGCTCGTCAAGACCGTGCTGCCGCTCGACGCACCGATGAGCTGGGTGGCCCCGCGAGACATCGCCGAAGTTGCCGCCCTCACCCTGCTGAACCGCGAGTGGAGCGGCCGCCGCGTCCAGGCCGTGCACGGACCTGAGGACCTGACATGGACACAGGTTGCGCAGATCCTCGCCCAAGAGCTCGGCCGCGATGTGCGAGTCGAGAGAATCAGTGACGAGGAGATGCGGGCGCAGTACCTCGACGCGGGGATGCCGCCGGCGATGGCGGATGCGGTGCTGGGGATGTCCACGGGACTGCGAGACGACTTCACCCCTGAACAGCACCGCTCGCTGCTCACCAGTACGCCCACGACGTTGCGGAGCTGGATTCACGAGGAACTCGGGATGTCAGGGCGCTGAGTTGCGGTGCCGAACGCACTGCATCCCGACTCCGATCAGCGACGTGGCGGTCGCGCTCCTCGCGGCGTCTAGCGACGACCCAGGCTGACACCCGGAAGATCGTTCCCGTCTGTCGGTGTCTGCATCGGACACAACTATCAGTGAGCCGTTGGGAGTCGATCGACAATGCCAGCGTCAGAGCCCGAGTCGATCGAGATGTTCCTGGAACCGGATCTGGTCGGGTGAACGTGTTCTCCCGACGATCCGCCGTGACCCTCGGATGCCGGGCCCTCACCAGAGGAAGGTCGCCCCCACCGCCGCGACGAGCCCGAGAACCGCAACGGGCCACCAGAACCACGCCCGCCGCCCGGGCAGGAACGGCATCCGCTGCCCTCGGGCAGACCGCAGGATGAGCACCCCGACGGCGGCGAGGGACGGTGCGAGCGCGATTCCCCACGCCCAGCCGCCGACCGTGAACCACGGACCGCCGGTCCACAGCAGCAGGAGCCCGGATGCCGCCCACGCGAGGTCGCTGATCGAGGGAAGCCACGACTTCGCCCGCAGCGCGCGGATCAGCGCGATCGCTCCGAAGATCAGCGCGAGAGCGACGGCAGACCAGCCGACGATGGCGTTCGCTTCCGCGGGGCCAGGGATCGGGGTGCCTGTCGCGTACGCGACGGCGACGTCGTCGACGGTGGCGACGGTGTTCGACAACGCGATGAACGCCGTTCCGGCTTCGAGGTCCAAGGTCAGGAAGGTGCGAAAGCCTCCGGTTCCGCCGTTGTGCCAGGTCTGAGTGCCCGCCCCATCGAAGGACGGCGACGTGATCCATCCCCACCCGATGTCGGCGCCTGGTCCCATAGACGCCGTCGGCTCGAGTGCGGCTGCACCCGGAGCCGTGCCGTCGAGGTTGGCCTGGGCCCAGATCGCCACGTCGGATGCCGTGGTGAATGTCGATGAGCCTGCAGGCAGATACCCCTCGCCCCACCAGCGCGGTGCCCGCGTGCCGTTGAGCAGGAACCCGGGGACGGCATCTGCGGGCACATCGTCAGCCGTGGCCGCGACGACGGTGTCGTCCATGCCCAATGGCCCGGTCAGGCGCTCTTCGAGCAGAGCGGCGTAGTCGTCGGCCCCTGCTGCCTCGACGAGTGCGGTGCCGAGCAGGGAGACGGCGAAGTTCGAGTAGACCACACCCTGGTCGGGGTCGACGGGTGCGATGGCCGCGTCGGCGATCAGCTGCTCGGTGGTCGTCGACGCGTAAGGGTTCTCGTTCAGAAGCAGGTTCGAGAGCGTGTCGGCAGCGGCGGTCGCGCCCAGACCGGGCAGCCCGGAGGAGTGCTGCGACAGGGACGCGAGCGTCACATCGCCCGCCGGGGTTCCTTCGAGCGCACTGAGGTATTGCGAGAGGTGGTCGTCAGATGCGACCTCTCCGCGCTCGACGGCCTCGGCGAAGAGGGCGCCCGTGAACGTCTTGGTGATCGAGCCGAGCTCGAAGACGGTGTCGCGGTCGGGGGCTCCGGGGTTTCCGGGATCCGCGTCGCCGACGCCCGCGAAGACGGCGCCGTCGGGTCCGATCTCGGCGACGGACAGGGAGCGGAAGCCGTCGAAGCCGCCAGGAAGGGAACGGATGCTCTCGGCGAGGCGTTCGTCACCGGTCTGCGCCGCGCTCACCGTCTGATGTTGAGGGCCGAAGGCCGCGCCCGCAGCCACGGCGGCGATCGCTGCGCCGGCGAGCACGGCGAGCACCGGCATTGCGGATCGGTGAGGACCTGGGCCGGGTGCGGGCGGAACCGCGGAGTCGGTGAGGGTGGGGGAGGTCATGGTGCGGTGCTCCTCAGCTCGCGGCGATCATGGTCAGGACGAGTAGGGGGACGACGCGCGCAACAGGGACTACGTAGTGCCCGCGTCGCGGCGAGGCGAGCCAGCCGGCGCTGACGAGCTGACGCAGATGGTGATAGAGCTGACCCGACGAGGCGAACTGGTCGAGTTCTAGGAGCTCGGCCGTCGTCTGCGTGCCGGCCAGGATGCGGCGCACCAGCTCTAGGCGCACCGGGTGCCCGAGTGCCTCGATCGGACGCGCGAGCTCGCCCCAATCCTTCGCGAGGAGATCCGCAGCGTGGAGACCGTACTGCCAGCGGACGGGGCCTGCCGGCACCTCGACGGCACCCGCCATCATCACGACACCTGGAGCGTGACGCCCGAGCGTGTTGACGAACCACAGCGGGTCGGTCGGGGCGTCCGACACCGCGTCCGCCCCCGCATCCGTCGCCGCCGCAGCATCCACGTCTCGGGCCTCGAACTGCGCTCGAAGGAGCTCGACCTCGCGTTCCAAACGGTCCACGCGCTGCTCGATCTCGTCGCGCGAATCAGTGTTCATGGCTGCAACAGTAGCAATAGTTCGTAATTACGAAGAAATCGAATGAAGTGATGGGTTTCATCGGAGGCGCGGGAGAGAGGCTGAGGTTCGGTCCGCCGCTCCCCAGTGCGGGCACCGTGGCTCGGATGCGGTCTATTACACTGGCGACGTTGAGGGGGCGACATGAGTATGCAGCAAGGTTGGTACGACGACGGTTCCGGGCAGCTGCGCTGGTGGGATGGCAGGCAATGGACGGAGCACCTCGCCCCCGCATCGCCACCAGTGGCATCATCTCAGGTACCTCTCGTGCGACGATCTTCCCCGGTGCTGGGAATCATGGCGCTCGGGTTGGCCATAGCAGGTACTGCGCTGGCAGTCATCCCGAGTGCGCTCGACGCTCACGGGTTCGTGATGCTGACCTCCTTCGTCTTCGGGATGCTGCTGCTGGCGGCGGCGTTCGTGATGTCGCTGATCGGCACTCTCCGCAAAAGCGCAGCGAAGTGGCCTTCGCGCATCGGGTTGGGATTGTCGACCGTGGGCGGGATGACTGCCACGGTCGTCTTCGTCACGGCGATGCTGGGGAGTGTGGCAGGAACATCGCCGCCGGAAGCCACCAGTACCGAGCCTCCGTCGTCAGAAGCGGCGACGGAGCGCCGCTCGGCCGAAGAGATCGCCACCTTTCTCGAGCAGAACGTGCGCCCAGCAGACGACAAGGTCTACAGCGACTACCTGTTCGAATGCATGGGCAAGAGCCTGTACTCGTCCGATCTTTCGGACGACGAACTTCAGACGCTGTTGTCGATCGATGCGGATTCGCTCAAGAGCCTCGTCGAGCAGGATCCTGTGTGCTCCGCCGAAATCGCGACGGTAGTGGCGGGTGACATGCACGGTGCCGGCGCAGAGGTCTCCATCGGGTCCGGAGTCACTCTGCAAGTCACCGTGCGACCCGCGCAGCTCCGGGATGCCGAGCCCGTTCTCCCGGGCAGTCCGGTGACACAAGAAGACATCGATTACTCCTGGGGCGATGCCGCCCAGACCGACGGCCAGGTCGCGGTGGTGACGATCGTGGTGCGGAACAAGGGTGATGCCGCCCAATCGGACAACGGGGCATTCTTCTCTCTGCTCGACTCCTCGGGAAAGAGCATCACGGGCTCGGCCGGCATGTTCGGAACCCTCGACTACCCCTCCGATCCTTTCGACATCAGCGGTGTCGCCCCCGGTGGAGAGAAGACGTTCACTGAGGTCTATCCCGTGCGCGCTGCGGACATCGGCCAGGTCAAGGGCGACGTGCTGCTCATCAGTGACATGGGTGAGGGCTACGGTTTCATCATCGAATAGGGCCGGATCAAGGAATCTCGCCGTCGGCGCGGTGCCTCGATCATCCGACGACGGGAAGGGACGCTGATGGATCATCGACCTCGCATGCGGCCGGTGCTGACACCGGCGCAGGAGCGCGATCAGGTGATCCTCGATGCTGCGGCCGCGCGCCGCGCGGCGGGGGAGAAGGTGCGCGCCCTTCGCGGTGCCGAAGACGGCCGGCTGCGCATCTATACGAAGGCCGAAGCGGGCCCCGCATGGTCGCGATCGTCATCCTCGCGCGCGGTCTTCGCGCTGAGCGGTCAGCTCGTGTTGTTCGCCATCATCTCTGCGATACTTGCGCTCATGGTCGTGATGGCCGTGCGGTTCGACGGGTCGGAACAGGGTGCGATCTTCGTCGGTGTCTTCGTCGTCGGAGCGGTCTGGGTCGCGACGGCTGTGATCGTGATCAGAAGCATCATCGCCGCGCGCCTGCGCCGGAGGAGTGGACTTCCCGCGCCTCGCCCGAACAGCGACCACCTCTGAGCGACGCTCCAGAAGCTCGAGTTCCGGATCGGCTGACACGTCCGCTACTATTTTGTTCGCATCGCTTACTTAAACCTGGTCCTGAGTCACCGGGCTCGATACAGTTCACTCGACGACTCGGCAGCGCTGCGGAGTGCACCCACGAGGAGAGATCATGAAGTTCTTCCAACGACTCGGACGGTCGATCATGCTGCCGGTGGCGGTTCTGCCGGTCGCCGCGATCCTGTCCGGCATCGGCTACTGGATCAAGAGCGCTGCCGGCGCCAACATCGTCAGCACCTTCCTCAGCGCGGCGGGCGGTGCGCTGCTCGACAACATGGCCCTGCTGTTCGCGATCGGCATCTCGATCGGCATGGCGAAGAAATCCGACGGGACGTCCGCCCTGGCCGGTCTCGTCTCGTGGCTCGTGGTGACGACGCTTCTCAAGCCCGAGACGGTGGCCGCCTTCACCGGGGCGAAGCTCGACGACGTGCCGGCGGCCTTCGGCTTCGTCCAGAACGTGTTCATCGGCATCCTGTGCGGTCTCATCGGCGCCTTCTGCTACGACCGGTTCAAAGACACGAAGCTCCCCGATGCGCTGTCGTTCTTCTCGGGCCGCCGCTCGGTCGCGATCGTGACCGCCGCGTTCTCCCTCGTCGCCGCGATCGCCCTGTTCTTCGTCTGGCCCTTCGTGTACGGCGGCCTCGTCGCCTTCGGCGAGTGGATCGTCACGCTCGGCCCGATCGGCACCGGCATCTACGGCTTCCTGAACCGCATGCTGATCCCCGTCGGCCTGCACCACGCGCTCAACTCAGTCTTCTGGTTCGACGTCGCGGGCATCAACGACCTCAACAACTTCCTCGCAGGTGAGGGCACCTACGGCGTCACCGGTCAGTACATGACCGGGTTCTTCCCCGTCATGATGTTCGGCCTCCCCGGCGCGGCGCTCGCGATGTACGTGACGGCGAAGTCGACGCGCAAGAAGGTCGCCGCCGGCATCCTGCTCTCCGGCGCCATCTCGTCGTTCTTCGTCGGCGTCACCGAGCCTCTCGAGTTCTCCTTCATGTTCCTCGCTCCGGTGCTGTATGTGATCCACGCCCTGTTCATGGGCATCTCGATGGTGATCAGCCAGATACTGCCGGTGCGAATGGGCTTCGGGTTCTCCGGCGGATTCATCGACCTGGTGCTCGGCTGGGCCAACCCGATGGCCGAGAACCCATGGATGATCCTCATCATGGGCGTCGCCTGGTTCTTCATCTACTTCTTCGTCTTCTACGTCGTGATCAAGCGCTTCAACCTGAAGACTCCCGGTCGCGAAGACGATGACGGCCTCGAAGAAGGCACCGACCTCGACCCCGCGGTGAAGGATGACATCTACCTCGCGACCGCCGGAAAGTTCCTCACCGCGCTCGGCGGCAAGGAGAACATCACCGAACTCGACAACTGCGCCACCCGGCTGCGGCTGGAGATCGCCGACGTCTCGAAGGTCGACGAAAAGGCCCTCAAGCACGCGGGCGCCGCCGGCACGATGAAGGCGGGCGGGCACTCCGTGCAGGTTGTCTACGGGCTGAACGTGCAGTTCGTAAAGGACGCGATGGAACGCATCGTGTCCGGTGACGCGGCGGCTCCGGCCGGGTCTGCGGCGACCGGAGTGGTCCTCACGGCGGCTGCGCCGAAGACGGATGCCGGTGTGCGCACTCTGCGTCAACCGCTCGCGGGTACCGTGGTGCCGCTGTCGGAAGTGCCCGACCCGACCTTCGCGCAGGGGATCATGGGCCCGGGCGTCGCGATCCAGCCGAGCGGTGACACCGTGTTCGCGCCGGCCGACGGCACGATCGGGGCGACGTTCGACTCCGGTCACGCGATCGCACTGGAGCTCGACGACGGCACCGAGCTGCTCATCCATGTCGGAATCGACACCGTGCAGATGAAGGGTGACGGATTCGAGACCCTCGTGAAGAAGGGGGATCGGGTCACGGCAGGCACGCCGCTCCTGCGGTTCGACATCGGGAAGATCGCGGCGGCCGGATACTCGGCGGTCACTCCCGTGATCGTGCTGAACGACGAGAGCGCGACCATCCGGTTCGCCTGATCGGTCGACCGTGCCCGCCGGCCTTCGAGCCGGCGGGCACGGTCGTGCCGCAGCGGTGCATTTCTCTCAGCTTGCCCAGATCTTGCAGTCATGTAATATTGCACGTCTGCAAAAATATCTGAGCCTCCTGAAGGGCTGGAATGTCAACTGTCTCCACCCGCACCGGGTCCACCCCGGTCGCAACATCCGGTGCGTCGAAGCCGATCATGACGCACCGTCAGATCATGTTCGTGATCTACGGCCTCATGGCCGGAATGTTCCTGTCATCCCTCGATCAGACCATCGTCGGCACCGCGATCCGCACGATCGGCGATGACCTGCATGGGCTCGATCAACAGGCGTGGGTGACCACCGCCTACCTCATCACATCGACCATCTCCGTGCCGATCTACGGAAAGCTCTCCGACATCTTCGGACGGCGTCCGCTGTTCATCTTCGGCATCACGGTGTTCATCATCGGGTCGGTGCTGTCGACGTTCTCGTCGTCAATGCTGATGCTCGCGGCATTCCGTGCGTTCCAGGGAATCGGCGCCGGGGCGCTCATGTCGCTGCCGCTGGCGATCATGGCCGACATCCTGGCCCCGCGTGAACGAGCCAAATACCAGGGCTACTTCTTCGCGGTCTTCGGCATCTCCTCGCTGATCGGCCCGCTCGTCGGCGGTCTCTTCGCGGGCGCGAACGAGATCCTCTGGATCGCCGGCTGGCGCTGGGTCTTCCTGATCAACCTGCCGATCGGCCTCATCGCGCTCGGCATGGTGATCGCGTTCCTGCACCTGCCGAAGATCGGCACGCACAAGAACCCCCGCATCGACTGGTGGGGCGCCACTGCGGTCATCGTGGCCCTGGTGCCGCTGCTGCTCGTCGCCGAGCAGGGACGCGAATGGGGGTGGACCTCCGTGGCGGCGATCGCGTGCTACGTCATCGGCGGTCTCGGCGCCATCGGGTTCGTGCTCATCGAGATCTCGATGAAGAACGACGCGATCATCCCGATCCGCCTGTTCCGCTCCAACACGTTCTCCTGGGCGACCATCATCGGCGTGCTCGTCGGCTTCGGCATGTTCGGCGCCATGATGACCATCCCGCTCTACATGCAGATCGTCGCAGGACTCACCCCGACCGAGTCGGGCTTCGCGATGCTTCCGATGGTGGTGGGCCTCATGGCATCGTCGATGGCGGCCGGACAGATCACATCGCGCACGGGCAGGTACGGGTTCTTCCCCCGCACCGGAACCCTCACCACCGCGCTCGGGTTCCTCATCCTGACGTTCGTGTCGGCCGGCACTCCCATCTGGTTCATGATGATCGGCATGTTCGTGGTCGGCCTCGGACTCGGCCAGCTGATGCAGTCGCTGACCATGGCGAGCCAGAACGCCGTCGAGGCGCCCGACATGGGCGTGGCCACCAGCGCTGCGACCTTCTTCCGCCAGATCGGCGGAACCCTGGGCACCGCGATCATGTTGTCGGTGCTGTTCACGCTCCTGCCGACGAACATCACGCACAGCATGGGCGACAAGCCCACGCTGACCGCGGCCCTCGACGCTGCGCTCGACCCGGCCGTCGCCGGTGCCGAGCAGAACAAGGCCGTCATGGCGCAGCTGTGGACTCCGATCGTCGGACCGCTGCAGGAGAACATCCAGACTCAGCTCGACGAAGGTGCGACCTCGGCGAAGACGGCGGCTTCGGATGCTGTGACCACGGCTGTCACCGACGCCGTGAACCAGGCGGTCGCAGCCGGCCAGGTGCCGGCCGGTGCAGCGCAGACGGTGATCGACCAGAAGGTCGCGGAGGCGCTTCCCGCTGCCGAGGCCGAGGCGCTGCAGGCGGTCGCAGACAAGGCGCACGCCTCCGTGGTGGACGGCGCGGTGTCGGTGGACTGGTCCGACGACACCCAGCGCACGTACTGGGTCGACAAACTCGTGCCCGACATCGCCGAAGAGATCGACAAGGGGACGTCGGATGCGTCGAGCGGATCGAGCGATTCGGTCAGTGACACGTCGTTCCTGAACGGCGCGGATGCGGCCCTCACGAAGCCGTTCATGGTCGGCTTCACCCAGGCGATCGATGTGATCTACTGGGTGGGATTCGGAGTGCTGATGCTCGCGTTCGTGCTGAGCTGGTTCTTCAAGGCTCCGCCGCTGCGGACGCGCTCCGCGCTGCAGGAACGGGCGGACGAGGCGGGATTCACCGCGACCGGGACGATCAAGGTGCAGAGCTGATATGACGAACGACCAGAGCGCAGGGGAGCCTTCGGGGCTTCGCGAACGCAAGAAGAGGCAGCGGCGCGAAGCCCTGCACGAGGCTGCCCTGCGCCTGGTCGAACGTCAAGGGCTCGATGGCACGACCGTCGAGCAGATCTGCGAAGAGGTCGGGGTTTCGCCCCGTACGTTCTTCAACTACTTCCCATCGAAGACGGCAGCAGCCCTCAACCTTCCCGAACAGATCATCTCGCCCGAGGCCGCAGCACGATTCCGTTCGACGAGCGGCGAGCTGATGCCAGCCATATGCGAACTCCTCGCCGACTCGATGAGCTCGGGGGTCGAGCGCGTGAGGCTGAAGAAGCTGATCACCGATCAACCGCAGCTGGTCGCCGCCTTCACGCAGTGGATGGGCGCGTTGAAGGCGGAGTTCCACGTTCTGGTCGAGGAGCGTGCGGGTTCCCCTGAGGTGGCCGACGCGGCGATCATGCTGGCTCTCGCGTCGCTGCGAACCCTCATGCACCGCCCGGCTGACGACACGCGACCCGACGCGGTCCGGCTGCTGGAGACCCTCGACCGGCTGATCGCCGTGCGCCACGTGACGATGGTCGAGTCCTAGTCGCACACCGACCGTGTGGTGCCGGGAGGATGGACGATTCGACGCGAGTGGCGTATACCGGAGACGAACGACCGAGACGAAGGAGCACGTCAATGACCCACCGCATCGGATACATCGTCGGCAGCCTCTCGCAGGACTCGATCAACCGGGTCCTGGCGAAAGCACTCGTGCGCGTGGCGCCACCGAGCCTCGAACTGTCCGAGATCTCGATCCGCGACCTCCCTCTCTACAACCGTGATGACGAGATGGATCCGGTGACCGCGGTCACCGACTTCAAGAGCGCGATCGAGAAGTCCGAGGGACTGCTGATCGTGTCGCCCGAGTACAACCGCTCGATTCCCGGTCCGCTGAAGAATGCGATCGACTGGGGATCCCGCCCCTGGGGGCACAACTCCTTCGCACGCAAGCCCACCGGCATCATCGGCGCCTCCACGGGCGCCATCGGCACCGCCGTCATGCAGTCCTCGATGCGCAGCGTGCTGAGCTTCCTGAACGCACCTCAGCTCAACGCGCCCGAGGCGTACATCACGTTCAAGCCCGAGGTGTTCGCCGACGACGGCCAGGTGTCGGATGCCGGGACGGAGCAGTTCCTGACCCACTACATGAGCGAGTACGCGGCGTTCGTCGAGCGGGTGCTCTCACTCACCGCGCCCGGACACGTCGGGGATCGGGAGTGACCTCGTCGATGTTCGCACGGGGATAGGGTCCGACGGCGCGGCCGCGGAACTCGTGGGATCTGCCTGACCCGGCTCAGTCGAGATGCTCGGCGACGAGTGCGGCGAGGGCGGCGGCGTCGTGAGGAGCGTGGCCGCGGGCGTCGTTGTCGAAGTACACGTACACGTCGCGGGGTCGACCGTCCTCCGCGCCGGTGCCGTCGGCCCACGCCGTCACGAGATCGGCCCATTCGCGCAGCTCTGCGGAGGTGTATCCGCTGTGGTACAGCATGCGGGCACCATGCAGTCGCACGTAGGCGAAGTCTGCGGTGAGTGCGTCGAAGCGCGGCCATCGTCCTGCCGTGTCGGCCACCACGAGCGCGACTCCGTGCCGTTGCAGCAGCCGCAGGCTCGACGGATCGTCCCATGAGGAGGAGCGCGGTTCGATCGCGTGGCGGATCGGGACGTCGGCCTCGATCTCGAGCCATGCGCGTCCGTCGAGCCGAGCGTCGTGCCTGCGAGCGAGCTTCTGCGCTTCTCCGGTCGTTGCGGGCAGCGCCTGCAGGAAGTCCTCGAACTGCTCCGCGTCGAAACGCAGCCGTTCCGGGAACTGCCAGAGAAGAGGGCCCAGCTGCGGTCCGAGGGCCAGCAGGCCCGAGGCGAAGAAGTTCGAGAGCACTTGATCGACGTTCTTCAGGCGGAGCATGTGCGTGACGTATCGAGAGCCCTTCACAGCGAACACGAAGTCCTCCGGCACGCTCGCACGCCACCTCCGATAGCTGTCGGGCCGTTGCAGCGAATAGAACGAGCCGTTGAGCTCGACAGTGGGGAACCGTTCACCGATGTACTCCAGCTCTCGTCGCTGCGGCAGGCCCTTCGGGTAGAAGTCACCGCGCCACCGGGGGTACCTCCACCCCGAGACGCCGATGCGGACGACGCTGCGGACCTGTCGGGAGGACACCATCGCGCGTCAAGCCCCTTGGCAGCGGAGCCCACGCACGCGCAGGATCGAAGAAACCCGCACGAGAGAGGATCCCGAGATGTCCGATGCAGAGGAACGGATCGACGACCTGAAGCCGACGGGCGATCTCGCCGAACAGCGACGCCCGGTCATCGACGAACCCGACGACCCTGAACGCGCGGTCTCGCTCGAGCCGGTGTCCGCACTGACCGAGGCCGATGAGGCCGATGTGGCCGACCAGCGCGAAGAAGTGCCGTTCGATGACGAGCCGACGTCCTCGGAGGAGGGGGCGGGGGTCGGGGTGTTGGCGTCAGACGACGAGGGTTTCCTGGAGCAGTAGGGGCGCATCGAGCCGGCCATCGCCGCGCCCGACGCGGTTCCGGGCAGCAGGTCGCTCATCTCATGTCCTTCCTCGATCGTCGTCTTCGACGCTACGTCGGGCATGATTCGAGCGCGCCGGGGTTGACGCGTGCGGATGCGGTCGCTATCGCGCGGACGGCGGGGAGTTCAAGCAGGACGGCCGCCGACGGAGATGGTTGCCCTCTCGAGTCATCCGCTCCCCAGCTGGATCTTCCCGAGAGGGCTCACCGCCCTTCCCGGACGGCAGGGGAGGGCGGCGAAGATTTCGCGGCTCTCATCGGCTGATTCCCCAGTTCTCAGCCTGTATCCCCGGTTACGCATACCAGAGTATCGCTCTTTTGTCATGTCCGCCATTTGGGGGACAAAGAAATATACGAATATTCTCGCGCCGGAGTCGGGGTTGCCGCGGCGGCGGCGAACCATAGAGTGGTGTCATGGACAGGACGCTCGTGCTGAACACGCAGCTCGCCATCGCGCGAGGGCATCGCATCGAGGTGTCCGAACGGATCGTCGAGGGCGGGGAACCCGCAATCCTCTCGATCGTGGATCTCGACACGGGCATCCGCTACCGCAGGGCCGAAGAGCCACGGGGAGAGATCGTCCGCTGGATGGGGCGGGTCCTCGAGTGCACGGTCGTGTTGGGCGGGACCGGTGCGCACACCGAACTCGCGGTGGCTCCGGAGGCGTCAGGGGGCACGGGAGCCCGCACTGCGCTGCGGGAAGCGGATGCGGCGGTCGACGCGGCGAAGGCGGAGGCTGACCGCTGGGGCGGGACGGACAAAGCGCCGGAGGAGCCCGTCGACCGGATCTGGTGAACGCTCCCTCCGTGTCCGCGGGGAGATCAGCGGAAGTCTCTCGACCGGTGTGCGAAGCCCGTGCGCAGATCCTCGAACCCGTCAGCGAGCACGTTCACGACGCCCTCGGTGGAGCGCTCCAGGATGCCGCGGATCACAAGTGCCGGAGAGTCGCGGGCGACGCGACGGTAGCGGCCCCAGACACCTGCCGAGCAGACCACGTTGACCAGTCCCGTCTCGTCCTCCAGGTTGATGAAGGTGATTCCGGCCGCGGTCGCCGGTCGCTGCCGGTGCGTGACGAGACCGGCGACCTCGATGCGCCGCCCGACCTCGTGATCCTGCAGCTCGGTAGCTGTGAGCACCCCGCGCTCCCGCAGCCCCGCGCGGAAATGGGTGAGCGGGTGATCGTCGGTGGACACGCCCGTCGACCAGAGATCGGCGGAGAGCTGCTCATAGCTGGACTGGTCGGCGAACAGCGGAGGCTGCACGGCGACGACCGTCCCGGGCAGATAGCGCGCGCGGTCCTCGGCGGCGGCGCCCGCGAGCCAGATCGCCTCGCGGCGCTGCAGACCCAGACAGCCGAAGGCCCCTGCGGTGGCGAGCGATTCCAGCTGAGCGGCTGTGGCATCCGTGCGCCGCACCAGATCGCCCAGGTCGCGGTAGAGGCCGTTCGCCTCGCGCTCGGCGACGATCCGTTCGGCCAGCTGCTGCCCGATCCCGCGCACACCGCTGAGGCCGAGCCGCACGGCGAAGCCTCGGTCACGGCGATGGGCGTCCGACTCGTCGGGCAGTGAACGGTCGAATCTCGCGGCCGACGGCTGCGGGTCGTGGAGGCAGGAATCGAGCCAGGGGCCGGCCGGGCCGGTCCGCTCGAGGATCTCGGTGGCGCCGGACGCATGCAGATCGGGACGCAGCACCTCGACCCCGTGTCTGCGCGCGTCTGATGTCAACGTCGACGCCGAATAGAAGCCCATCGGCTGCGACCGCAGAAGACCGGCGAGGAACGCGGCGGGATAGTGCAGCTTCAGCCAGGAGCTGGCATAGACGAGCAGCGCGAACGACAGCGAGTGCGACTCCGCGAACCCGAAGTTCGAGAACGCCTGGATCTGCGCGTAGATGCGGTCGGACTGCTCCGTCGACAGCCCCCGCCTCTTCATCCCCGCGTACAGCTTGTCCTTCACCCGCTCGATCTTCTCCTGCCCTCGCTTGGAGCCCATCGCCCGACGCAGCAGATCGGCCTCGTCCGCCGTGCAGTCGCCGATGGCCGTCGCCATCTGGATCAGCTGCTCCTGGAAGATCGGGATGCCCAGCGTCCGCTTCAGGATCGGCTTCAGATCGTCATGCGGATAGGGGATCGGATACTCCACAGGCTCCTCGCCGCGTGCGATCCGCTCGCGGTTCTCCTCATCGACCTGATCCTTCGCCATCTTGCGCCGGACGAACGGGTGCACGGCCCCGCCCTGGATGGGACCGGGACGGATCAGCGCGATCTGGATCGCGAGGTCGTAGAAGCATCGGGGCTGCAGTCGGGGGAGCAGCCCGATCTGTGCGCGCGATTCGACCTGGAACACCCCGATCGAATCGGCACGGCAGAGCATGTCGTAGACCGCCGGCTCCTCCTTGGGGATGGTCTCCAGCGTCCACTCCTCGCCGGTGGCGCCGTGCACCAGGTCGAAGCAGTGCCGGAGGGCCGCCAGCATCCCCAGCCCCAGCAGATCGAACTTGACCAGCCCCATGGATGCCGCATCGTCCTTATCCCACTGGATGACCGTGCGGTTCTCCATGCGCGCGTGCTCGACCGGCACCACCTCGCCCACAGGACGTGCGGTGAGCACCATGCCGCCCGAGTGGATGCCGAGATGACGCGGAGCCTTCAGCAACTCGCCCGCGTACTCGAGCACGTTCTCGGGGATGTCGTGGTCTTCGGACACCTCCAGCCCCGCCGACCAGCCATCGACCTGGCGCGACCAGGAGTCCTGCTGACCGGGGGAGTAGCCGAGAGCCCTCGCCATGTCGCGCACCGCGTTCTTCGGGCGGTACTGGATGACGTTCGCGACCTGCGCCGCGCGCTCCCTGCCGTACTGCTCGTAGGTCCACTGGATCATCTCCTCGCGGCGGCTGGAGTCGAAGTCCACGTCGATGTCGGGCTCCTCCTGCCGGGTGGTGGCGAGGAAGCGCTCGAAGGGGAGCCGGTAGAGGATGGGATCGACCGCGGTGATCCCCAGCAGATAGCACACCGCGCTCGCCGCAGCCGAGCCCCGGCCCTGGCACAGGATGCCGCGAGCCTTCGCCTCCGCGACGATGCCGTGCACGATGAGGAAGTAGCCGGGGAAGTCCTTCTCCTCGATCACGTCGAGCTCACGTGCGATCCGCCTGCGGCCGTCGTCGTCGAGTCGCGGATACTTCGTCGGCACCGCCTCCCAGACCAGATGGCGCAGCCAGCTCATCGGAGTGTGCCCCGCGGGCACCTCCTGCTGCGGCAGCGCAGGCTTGGCCTGGATCAGGGGGAAGGCGGATGCCGCCGCCAGCTCGAGTCCGTACGAGATCGCCCCCGGGTAGCGCTGGAAGCGAGCTGTCATCTCTGCGCCGCTGCGCAGATGGGCCCCGCCGTGTGCCGGCAGCCAGCCGTCGAGCTCGTCCATGCTGCGCACCGCTCGCACCGCGGCCACGGCTTCGGCGAGACCCGCACGCTCGGGTGTCGCGTAGTGCACGTTGTTCGTGGCCAGCACGGGCAGACGCATCCGCCGGGCGAGTGAGGCGAGTTCGTCGTTGCGGCGGGAGTCCAGCGGGTCGCCGTGATCGAAGAGCTCCACGGCGACATGATCCCGACCGAACAGGTCGACCAGTCGGCGCAGGGGCGTCACGGCGTCCCCGGCCTCGAGCCCTCGGCGCACCGCTCCTTTGCGGCACCCGGTGAGGATCGTCCAGCGTCCGCTCGAGCTCGCCGCGAGCTCGTCGACGTCGTACACGGGGCGGCCCTTCTCTCCGCCCCGCAGCTGCGCGGTCGTGATCGCGCCGGAGAGGCGGTGATACCCCTCCAGCCCGTCGGCGAGCACGAGCAGATGCTCTCCTATCGGATCGGCGGCTCCGCGCTGCGGAGCGTCGAGCCCCAGCGACAGCTCAGCCCCGTACACGGTCTGCACCGACGCGTTCATCATGTCGGCGACCTCGGCGAACCGCGCGGCCCCGTAGAAGCCGTCGTGGTCGGTGAGCGCCAGAGCCGACAGCCCCAGACGCTCGGCCTCGACGAGCAGCTCCTGCGGAGAGGAGGCGCCGTCGAGGAAGGAGTAGGAGGAGTGCGCGTGCAGTTCGGCGTAGGGCACGGCGTCGTCGGGGCGCGTGATCGGGGGAGGCGCGGTGTAGTCGCGCTTCCGACTCACCGGCCCCGGGTCGGTCCGCGTGCCGCGCGGTTCGGCACTCGGCGGCTCGTCGCCGCTGAGAGTGCGCTCGATCTCGCTCCAGGTGAGCGGCGGGTTGTGCCAGCCCATCAGCGGTACCTCCCCTCAGCCCACCAGCGACCGCCGGTGCAGAACACCAGCCAGGCGCGCTCGCGGTCGTCGACGATCTGCAGCCGGTGCCCCTTCTTGCCGCCGTCAGCCGTCCACCGCCGTTCGGCGATCGGCCACGGGCCCGCCCACGCCTGCACGCCGGCCCCGTCTATGCGCGCGGGCGAGGCGGAGAGCGAACCCCGGCCGTCGATGCCGATGCTTTCGCCCGTCGCCGACTCCACGCCGATGGGCCGTGGCGGGAGGAACACCTCGGCAGGCACCGGATCGGGCAGGCTCCCCGGCCACGGGCGCACCGGATCGCGGGGGGCGACGGCGCGCTCGCCCCAGGGCGTGAGCACCTGCCGATCGGCGAGCCAGCGTCCGCCCGCGATCGCGGCGGTGACCACCCCCTCGTGCCCGAGCATGGTCTGCACGCGGGAGACCGCGTGGTGCAGACGCTCGTCGGTGGCCGAGCCGAACAGGCCGGGCTGATGATGGGCCGCGTCGTCGACCGCGATCGGCACGATGCGCACGGCCACGATGCCGCCGAACGCTCTGGCTTCGTCGACGGGCGTCTGCGCAGACTCCGCAGCCAGCGCCTCGAGCTGCCAGCGCACGCGATCGACGAGATCCGCGGCGTCGAAGCAGGTCGGATGCAGCCACGACCGGGAGAACACCTGTCCGTTGTCGTCGGTCAGGTCGATGCGCACCTCGGTGCACACGGAGGCAGCGTCGTCGAGGGCGAGGAGCACGGCATCCGCAGTCTGCCGCACGGCGAAGGCGACCTGATCGGTGCCGGCCAGGGCGGGTTCGAACTCCACGGCCCGCACGAGCTCGGGATCGGGAGGCCGCGGAGCGGGCACCCGGGAATCCGCGCCGGCCGCCAGGGCGTGAAGGCGCGCTCCGCGCTCGCCGAAGCGATCGCGGACCTCGATGGCGTCGAGTGCGGCGAATCCGCCGAGGGTGTGCACGCCCAGGCGGGTCAGGAGGCCCGCGAGATGCTCATCGCGGAGCGCCTGCACGGGGAGAGGGGCGAGGAACTCCGCCGAGCGCCCTGCCAGGACGACCGTGCACGGCTCGGACCCGTGCGCAGCGAGCTCAGCCGTGAACGGGCCGTCGGCGACGCCTATCCGGGCTTCGGAGTACCCGGCCGCGGTGAGGATGTCGAGCAGCGCGCTGCCCGCCTCGGCCTCCCCTCCGTGGAAGCGTGCCAACCCTCTGGCGCGGATCACGGCGAGCCCGGGGCGCAGCAGCGTCGCCCCCGGTGCGTGCCGCTCGACGAGCCGCAGCACGGGGAGGAACGCGCGATCGTCCCTCGTCGGATCGTGGGGGAGCACCCGCAAGGCGGCGAGCCGCCCCTGGGCCTCTCTGCGACGCTGGCCTATGCGCACTCCGTGCTCGCGGGCGGATGCCGTGCACGCCACGACGGCGTTCGCGTGCACCAGTGCGGTGGGCGGATGCGGCGGCGGGCCGAGGGCGGCGCGCAGCGGCCAGTCGGGCAACCACAGGGCGAAGACGCGGAGCGGAGACGTCATCCGGCCACCGCCAGGGGGGCGAACCGCATCGGCAGCTCGGCGATGGCGGTGGGAGCCGTCTCGATCGCCTCGACCGCTCCGTGGCTTCCCGGCAGGCGCACCTGCACGCTCGAGGCGAGCGGAGCGCGTCTGATCTGCGCGGTCACGGTCGCCGTGCAGTCCTGGAGCAGCCCCCACCCTTCGCCGAGACCGTGCCAGTGCGGGTCGGTCAGTCGGATGCTGCCCTCGCTCTGCGGCCAGGCCTCGCTCGCCGCCGATTCGGTGACGAGCAAGGTGGTGCCGCGGTCGCGCAGCCGGGCGCTCAGTCGCGAGACGTCGGCATCGCGGACCCGTGAGCCCGGATGCACCGCGATCAGCGGGACGACCTCGGCGAGGGCGGAGGTCGCCGCCAGCCAGCGCTCTGCGGGGTTCGGCACGAGGATCAGCCGCTCGAGATCGATGCCGAATGCGGCGGCGGCTTCGATCCCGAGCGTCGGCATGCCGATCACCGCGCACCAGTGCCCCTTCTGAGAGGCCGCGCTGAGCAGCGCGAGGATGAGAGAGGGAGAGGGGGACACCGTGTAGGCGGAGCCGGTGAGCAGTCCGCCGTCGGGAAGCAGCGAGGAGAAGGCGGAGTCGAGGGGGAGCAGCGGATGCTCGCTGCGTCGCCGTTGCATGCGGCTGATCTCACGGCGCAGCCTCAGCACCTCTCCTGCGCGGACGTCGGCCGGCGCGGAGAGCAGTGGCGCTGAGTCGAGCATGTTCCCCATATCTCCATCTTCGAATCTATGTACTATTAAATCAAGTGGACGTGATGACGTTAGTTCGAACGTCCGACATCGCTCTTTCGAGTTATCCACACCCTCTGGGCCGCAGTATCCGCAGATCTCCTACCCTTCGAGGATGGATCCGCGCACCGCCCTCGTCGTCGTCGCGCACGTCGGCCTGGTCGGCGTCGGCGCGTGGCTGCTGGTGATCGACATCCGCACGCATCGACTGCCCAACCGCATCGTGCTGCCCGCCATCGCCGCGGTCTCGCTGCTGGCCGTGCTCGACGCCGTGATGACGGGAGACGACGCAGCCCTCGTCAGGGCGCTGTGGGGACTGCTGATCCTCGGCGGCTTCTACGCCGTTCTGCGTCTGGCCAGCAGATCGGGCATGGGCGGCGGTGACGTCAAGCTCGCCGCTCTCATCGGCGCCGTGCTCGGCTGGCACAGCTGGACGGCGCTCGCCGTCGGCGCGGCATCCGCTTTCGTGCTCGCCGCCCTCTACGCGCTGGTGCTCATCCTGTTGCGCAGGGCCACGGGTTCCACCCGCATCGCCTTCGGGCCCTGGATGATCATCGGCGCGGTTCTCGGCGTCGCGATCGCCTGACCGCCGCCTGCGGGCGCTAATCTGGGCACATGGCACTCGCACGGCTTCACGGCGGCCCGCTGGACGGGCAGATCATCCCCCTCGGCGACGCGGACGACAAGCTGATCGTCCCCTACAGCGAGACGCAGGTGGTGTACAACCGCCGCGGCGAGCCCTCGAACACGGGTGAGAGCGACGGCCCCACCGAGATCGACTACTGGTACGACGAGTCCCTCGAGGAAATCAACCCCTCGGATGACTGAGACCCCCGACGGCTCAGGGCACTCCCGCACCGTCGAGGTCGAGCGCAAGTACGACGTCGACGTCGCCACCCCGCTGCCGCAGTGGCAGGGACTACTCCCCGGAGTCGACGCGGTGAGCGACGCAGAGGTGCGTGAGCTCGACGCCCGCTACCTCGACACGGCGGATGCCGCGCTCTCGCGCGCCGGCGTTGCTCTGCGCCGCCGCACCGGAGGGCCGGACGCCGGCTGGCACATCAAGGGACCGCGAGAAGGCGACGGCCGGCTCGAGATCGGCTGGTCGCTCGGTGAGGACGAGAGCGTTCCGGACGCGGTCATGGAGACCCTGTCGCGATGGACGAGAGATGAGCTGACCCCGCTCGCGCGCATCGAGAACAGTCGCACCGCCTATCTGCTCACCGGCCCCGAGGGCGTCGTGGCGGAGTTCGTCGACGATCACGTCCGTGCAACGGACCTCCGTCAGGGCGTCCGGCGCGAATGGCGGGAGTGGGAACTGGAGCTCGGTCCCGCCGCACCCGCCGACGAGGCGGGACGCGAAGAGCTGTTCGCCGCAGCCGAGAGAGCGATCTTCGCCGCGGGCGGGCGCGAGGCGGCATCCGGCTCGAAGCTCGCCCGCGCTCTCGGGTTCTGAGCCGAAGCGCAACCCCTTTCGCGAAGACCTGGGTGCATGCTTGAGTGACAGCATGCACCCACCTGTCAGGCTCCGCTCGCTGCACACGATCGTTCCCGACACCGTCCTCGTTCAGGCCCAGGTGCGAGACGTCTTCGCCTCACAGCCCGACATCGGGCGGCTGGCGCAGCGCATCGTCGGCGCGTCGTTCAACGGCTCCGGCATCGACTCGCGGCACACGGTGATCGACGAGCTGTCGCTCACGGCTGAGACCGACGATCCCGTCTTCTTCGACAGGGCGACCGGCGCTCTGCTCTCCCCGGGCACGAAGACGCGCAACGACGTCTACGTCCGCGAGGCGAGTCGTCTGTTCGTCGAAGCGGCGCGCGGGGCGATCGACGCCGATCCCGACATCCAGGCATCCGACATCACGCATGTCATCACGGTCTCCTGCACCGGATTCCACGCACCGGGCCCCGAGTACGAGATCGTCAGGGCGCTGGGGCTCGCCGACTCGGTGCAGCGCTACCACCTCGGATTCATGGGCTGCTACGCGTCCATGCCCGCGCTGCGCGCTGCGCGCCAGTTCTGCATCGCCGACCCCGAAGCCGTCGTGCTCGTGGCCAGTGTCGAGCTGTGCACCCTGCACCTGCGCTCCTCGGAGGACCCCGACACGATCGTCGCCTCTTCCCTGTTCGCCGATGGCGCGGCAGCGGGCCTCGTCACCGCACGGGACCTCCCGACGTCGGTCACGGCGCTCCGACTGGACCGGTTCCACACGGCCATCGCCCCCGAGGGTGAGAAGGACATGGCCTGGACGATCGGCGACAGCGGCTTCGAGATGATCCTCTCCACGTCCGTTCCCCAGATCATCGGAGAGACGATCATCGGCGCGCTGCGGCCGCTCTACGCGGGGGAGAGCGAGCTCGCAGCGGCCTTCGAGGAGGGACGCGTCGGCGATCGCGTCGAGCACTGGGCGATCCACCCCGGCGGACGCAGCATCCTCGATCGCGTGCAGGAGCGCCTGCACCTCACGGATGCGCAGCTGCACCCCGCACGAGAGGTGCTGCGCGTGAACGGCAACATGTCGAGCGCGACGATCCTCTTCGTGCTGAAGCACATCCTCGAGCAGCAGGATGCGCAGCCGGGAGAGCGCGTCGCCGCCATGGCGTTCGGACCAGGGCTGACGGCGGAGAGCGCGCTGCTGACGGTCGAGGCGCCAGAGGCGCCATGAGTCCCGATCTCTCGGTCCGCGCCGTCGCTGCGCACGAGTTGATGGACGACCCGCATGCGGATCAGCGGATGCTGGAGCACACCTACCGCCGGTTCGCGCTGATCAACTCCGTCGTGTCGCGCCCCGGTCTGCTCTATCGTCGTGACATCCGCCCGCGCGCCCGACGAGGGCGCGTGCGGATCCTCGACGTGGGGTCAGGCGGTGGCGACCTCTGCCGCATGCTCGCCGCCCGCCTGCGCCGGGACGGATTGTCGGCCCACATCACGGCGCTCGACGCCGACGATCGGGCGACACGATGGGCTTCGGCCCATGACGCCGGCGCAGCGGTGCGGTATCTCTGCGCGCACACCGCCGACCTGGTGCGCGCGGGGGAGACCTTCGACATCGTGCTGTCCAACCATGTGCTGCATCACCTGGGACCCGATGAGCTGCAGCAGCTCCTCTCCGATACGCGTGTGCTCGCGGGGGCCGGCGGGCTCGTCGTGCACGGCGACATCGCACGCAGCCGGTTCGCCTACGTGCTCTTCGCCGCGCTCACCCTGCCGCTCGCGAAGAACCTGCTGGCGGGCTCGTTCATCCGCGATGACGGACTCACCAGCATCCGCCGGTCCTACACGGCATCGGAGCTGGCCGCCGTCGCACCGTCGGGCTGGCAGGTGCGCACCGGAATCCCCTCGCGCATCGAGTTGCGATGGGGATCGGCGGATGCCTGATCACGACGTCATCGTCGTCGGCGCCGGTCCCGTCGGCCTGCTGGCGGCGTGCCTGCTGCTCCAGAAGGGCCTCGACGTCGTGGTGTGCGAGAAGCACAGCGGGCAGGATCCGCGCACCAGGGCGATCGGGATCCATCCGCCCGGTCTTCGAGCGCTCGACGAGGCGGGCATCGGGGAGAAGGTGCGCGCCGAGGCGCTGGCGCTCAGAGGCGGCGATGTGCTCAGCCGTGGTCGGATGCTCGCCTCCGTCGATTTCGCGGATGATCGGCGGATCATGATCCTGCCCCAGCGGCGGACGGGGACTCTGCTGCGGGAGCGGCTCGTGCGTCTCGACTCCGACGCGCTGCGCCTCGGATGCTCTGCGATCTCGGCCCGAGACGAAGGCGATTTCGCTCGGCTCACCGTCGAGATCGGCGGGTCTCACGCCGAGCTCACCGCCTCGCTCATCGTCGCGGCCGACGGTGTGCGCAGTCCTCTGCGTGAGGGACTCGACGTGCCCTGGCGTGCCGGCGCCGGGGCGGCGACCTACGCGATGCTCGACGTCCCAGACGCCTCTGCCGTCGACCGTGCCCGGCTGCACTGCGAACCGGGAGGACTGGTCGAGTGCTTCCCGCTCACCGACGGGACGAGGCGGTGGGTGGCCCGTGAGGCGGATGGACCGCTCGGCGACGTCGACGCCTTCCGGGCGGCGATCCGGGGTCGCACCGGCGTCGACCTGCAAGTGCCGCCGGGAGCGCGGCCGGTTGTGTTCCGGGCGGCGCAGCATCGTGCTGACCGCGCCGTTCTCGGCCGGATCGTGCTTCTCGGCGACGCGGCGCACGAGGTCAGCCCGATCGGCGGACAGGGCATGAACCTCGGCTGGGTCGCCGCGCAGCGTCTCGCTCACGCGATCGGCGATCTCGGGGGCACGGGCGCTCCCGATCTCCGCGAGGTCGAGCGTCGCAACGCCCGCACGGCGAGAAAGGTGCAACGCCGGGCGCACTTCTACATGTCGATGGGCGCGCCTGCAGAGGGAGCCCGACTCGGCGCGCGCGAGCGGCTGATCAGGACGCTCGGCTCGCCGCCGTTGCGGGGGCGCATGGCGGCGATGATCACGATGGCGCGGCTGTAGCGCCCTCAGAGCAGGCGCCGCAACGAGAACGGGGTGACTGCGAGTCCGCAGTCACCCCGTTCTTCTTGACTCTGACGATCAGAAGTTGATCATGTGCCCTGCGAGACCGTGGAAGCCCTCCTGCAGCGCCTCCGACAGCGTCGGGTGGGTGTGCACGTTGCGCGCCAGCTCGAGAGCGGTGAGGTCCCACTTCTGGGCCAGCGTCAGCTCGGGCAGAAGCTCGGAGACGTCGGGGCCGATCATGTGAGCGCCGATGAGTTCGAGGTGCTCGGCATCCGCGATGAGCTTGACGAAGCCCACGGGCTCGCCGAGGCCGTGGGCCTTGCCGTTGGCCATGAACGGGAAGGTCGCGACCTTGATCTCGCGTCCCTCGTCCTTGGCCTGCTGCTCGGTGAGTCCGAACGAGGCGACCTGAGGCGAGCAGAACGTCGCGCGAGGCATCATGCGGTAATCGCCCAGCGTCTGCGTCTCGGCGCCGCCGATGGTCTCGGCCGCCACGACACCCTGCGCCTCGGCGACGTGGGCGAGCTGGAGCTTGGCGGTCACATCGCCGATGGCGTAGATGCCCTCGACGTTCGTGCGCATGTGGTCGTCGATGTCGATGGCGCCGCGCTCGGTGAGCTTCACGCCCGTGTTCTCCAGGCCGTAGCCGGTGACGTTCGGGGCGAATCCGATCGACATGAGCACCTTGTCTGCGGTGATCGAGCCCTGCTGGCCGTCCTTCGCGGTGTAGGTGACGGTGACGTCGGAGCCGTTGTCGACCACGGTCTCGACCTTGGTGGAGGTCAGGATGTCGACGCCGTAGTTCTTGTACTGCTTGGCGATCTCCTTCGAGACGTCCGCATCCTCGTTCGGGAGGGCGCGGTCGAGGAACTCGATGATCGTGACCTTCACGCCGTAGTTCGTCAACACGTAGGCGAACTCCATGCCGATCGCACCGGCGCCGACGATGACGATCGACTCGGGCAGCTCGCGGGTCATGATCTGCTCTTCGTAGGTCACGACGTTCTCGCTCAGCGTGACGCCGGGCAGCAGACGGACGGTCGAGCCGGTAGCGATGATGACGTTATCGAAGGTGACCTCTTCGGTCGTGCCGTCGGCCTTGGCGACCGAGATGGCCTTCGGGCCCGTGAAGGTGCCGCGACCGTCGTACTCGGTCACCTTGTTCTTCTTCATCAGGAAGTGGATGCCCTTGACGCGACCGTCTGCGACCACACGGCTGCGATCGAACGCTTTGCCGAAGTCGATCGTGAACTCACCCGAGATTCCGAAGAACTCGGCCTTGTGGTTCAGCGTGTGTGCGAGCTCCGCGTTCTTGAGGAGAGCCTTGGAGGGGATGCAGCCGACGTTGAGGCACACACCGCCCCAGTACTTCTCCTCGATGATCGCGGTGGACAGGCCGAGCTGCGCGCTGCGAACCGCAGCGACATATCCGCCAGGACCTGCACCAAGGATGACGACGTCGTAGTGTGGCATGCCTTCAGCCTATCGCGCCGAGAGGTCGTCCGATCCGGTCGTGGAGCGGTTTCCACGTCGTGAAAGAACGAGGATCACGACGGCTGCGAGAACGAGCACCCCGACGATTCCGAGCACCCAGAAGCCGACCGCGTCGCCGGAGGAGTCGGCCGGATCCGCGGCCTGCCTGTCGACGGCGTCGGCGGTCTGCGCGGCGGTCGCGGACGGGGTCGGAGACGGCTCGGTCGTGGGCGCGGTGAGCGTGCTCGTGGTCACGGTGAAGGAGAACTCGCCGGAGGTCGGGTGGCCGTCGCTGGAGACGATCTTCCACACCACGTGGTACTCGCCTGCCGCACCGCCCGCCACGAGGGGCTGAGTGACGATCGCCCCGTCCACCGTTGCGGGCCCGTTCACGACCGACGCGCCTGAGGCGTCGGTGACGACGAGTTCGGTCGCGCCATCGCCGGTGATCAGCTTCTCGCTGAATGTGAGCGTGATCTCGGCAGGCAGGGTCTCGACCGTGCTGTCGGCCGCAGGCGACGAGGCCACCAATGTGTCATGTGCCGACGCCGAGAGAGGTGCGAACAGCACGAGGAACGCGACGAGCAGGGTCGCGGCGAGCGCGACGGGGGCGAACGGGATGCTCCGGGCGGCGGTTTTCACGGGTCCAGCCTATGAATGTCGTGTATGCGGCGGCTGAGTGCGAAGCGGCCTCCCGCGAGCGGCTCCGGATCGGTTAGTCTGGACGATCAGGAGGGCATAGTGACAGACAACGACAGCCGACCAGCCGGCGACGCCGCGATCCACCGTTCCGGCGAGCAGAAGCACGACGTGACCCAGACGTTCGGGCACGACTCGGACCTCTCCTTCGTGCCCTTCGGCGTCGAACTCACCGACGTGGAGCAGAGTGCCATCGCGGCTCTGCCCGCGGGCAGTGCGCTTCTGCTGGTCCGCTCCGGCGCACTCGCCGGCGCCCGCTATCTCCTCGACACCGACGTCACGACGGTCGGTCGTCACCCCGAGGCCGACATCTTCTTCGACGACGTCACGGTGTCACGCCGTCACGCCGAGATCACCCGTAACGGCAGCTCGTTCGAGATCATCGATCAGCGCTCCCTCAACGGCACCTATGTGAACGGCGAACGGGTCGACCGTGCCGCCATCGCCGACGGCGCAGAGCTGCGCGTCGGCAAGTTCCGCCTGAACTTCTTCGCATCACCCCTCGACCGCGCGGCGGCGAACGACTGATGGCGTCCTCTCCCGCCCGCGAACGCAATGCGTCCGCGGGCCTGCTGAGTATCGGCCAGGTCCTGGCCCGGTTGACGCCGGAGTTCCCCGATCTGTCCTCCAGCAAGCTGCGCTTCCTCGAGGTGCAGGGGATCGTCACCCCTTCGCGTACCGAATCGGGGTACCGCAAGTTCTCGCAGGCCGACATCGAGCGCCTGCGGCTGGGTCTCACCCTGCAGCGCGATCACTATCTGCCGCTCAGCGTCATCCGCGAGCAGCTTGACGAGGCCGAGGCGTCGGGCGAGTCCGCGGCGATCGTTCCACCCCCCTCGATCACGCCGGCTCCTCGCCGCTACCGCCGCGAAGAGCTCCTCGCGGCGGCCGGTGCCGGACCGCAGCTGTTGAACGACGCGATCAGCACCGGGGTGATGGCCGCGCAGGAGACCTACACCGAGGCATCCGTCACTCTGCTGCGCAGCCTCGTCGGCCTCGACCGCCACGGCATCGAGCCACGGCACCTGCGTTCGCTCCGTCAAGGCGCCGAACGCGAGGTCGCCCTCATCGAATCCGCTCTGTCGGCGCTGCTTCGCAGGACGGATGCCGCGTCGCGTGCGAAGGCGAGTGAGATGGCGCCGGAACTGGCGGGAAAGATCGACGAGGTGCGCTCGCTCTTCGTCAAGGACGCGCTGGCCCGGCTGCTTTCGTAACGAACTGGTTGCGACACACCTTCGGGGTGGCGCGGATGTCATTGCCGGGGTCAGGGCACTGCTCTAGCGTGGAGGTATCAGCTTCCAGGGAGGACTTCAGATGAATGCGGACGAGCGTGCAGGCGACCCGCGGTTCGTGCCAGAGCTCCTCTTCACCGACGGCCTCCCCGCCATGGATGACGAGGTCGGCTATCGCGGTGCGGTAGCCGCTCGCGCGGCGGGCATCACCTACCGTCAGCTCGACTACTGGGCCCGTACCGAGCTCGTCGAGCCCACCGTGCGCGGCGCGAGCGGGTCGGGATCACAGCGTCTCTACGGCTTTCGCGACATCCTCGTCCTCAAGCTCGTGAAGAGCCTGCTCGACACGGGCATCTCGCTGCAGCAGATCCGTACCGCGGTCGACGAGCTGCGTCGTGCCGGCATCCGCGATCTCGCAGGCACCACGCTGATGAGCGACGGCGCCTCGGTCTACCTGTGCACGTCGAACGACGAGGTCATCGACCTGGTCAGCCGTGGGCAGGGTGTGTTCGGGATCGCCGTCGGCAAGGTGCTCCGCGAGGTCGAGTCGACTCTTGTGCAGTTCGACCCGACTGCACCCGATCCCGTCGACGAGCTCTCGGCCCGCCGCTCCAAGCGGTCCGCCTAGGCACTACGCCGGCCCATCGGCGCCTCGACTCGACGGCGCCGGATACGGAGAACGCCCGCTCATCGAGCGGGCGTTCTCCGTATCCGGCGGAGGTCAGGGTCAGGCGCCGGCCTCGGGAACCTGGATGCGTCCGGTGCGGATGATCCTGTCGAGCAGCGAGTCGAAGTCGGCTGCGAGCTCCTGCGCCGAGTCGCCGGGCCAGATGTGCAGCGGCTTGGCCGCGCCCTGAGCCTGCTGCAGCGACGTGCGCTCAGGAAGCTGCGGCGACAGCACGAGCGGGCCGAACATGTCGCGCAGCTCCTTGATGCGGAACTGGTGCTCGATGGACTGCGGACGCACGCGGTTCACGACGATGCCCAGGGGCTGCAGGCGGGGGGAGAGGCCGCGGCGGATCTCCTCGATCGCACGCAGCGCGCGGTCGGCGGCAGCCACGGAGAACAGACCGGGCTCGGTGACGACCATCACGCGGTCACTCGCCGCCCACGCGGTGCGGGTGAGGGCGTTCAGTGACGGAGCGCAGTCGATGAGCACGAGGTCGTAGTCGGCCTCGACGGAGGCGAGGGCCTCTTCGAGCTTCCAGACGTCGCGGACGCTGGGGTGAGGGCCGTCGAAGTTGATCGCCGAGGGGCTGCCGATGAGGACGTCGATCGTGCCGGGGTGCACCTTCGCCCAGCCGCTGGAGGTGATCGCCTGACGGACGACCTTCTCCTTCGGGTTGGCCAGGACGTCGGCGACGTTGAGTCGGCCGGCCACCTGGATGTCCATCCCGGTGGAGACGTCGGACTGGGGGTCGAGGTCGACGACGAGCGTCCGCACACCCCGGGCGAAGGCCGCTGAGGCCAGGCCGAGAGTGACGGTCGTCTTGCCGACGCCCCCCTTGAGAGAGCTGACGCTGAGTACGTGCACGGACTCCACGTTACCTTCCCCTAGGCTGGGGGAACACTCAGCCCCGCCCCATGCGCGTCGAAAAGGCCGTGCATCGAGCTCTCAGAGGTGTGCATGTTCAAGAAGATCCTTGTGGCGAACCGCGGCGAGATCGCGATCCGCGCCTTCCGTGCGGCCTTCGAGGTCGGGGCGAGGACGGTCGCTGTCTTCCCCCACGAGGACCGCGGCTCGGTCCACCGGCTGAAAGCCGACGAGGCGTACGAGATCGGCGAGCGCGGTCATCCGGTGCGCGCATATCTGAACGTCGACGAGATCATCCGCGTCGCCCGCGAGGCCGGTGCCGACGCGATCTACCCCGGCTACGGATTCCTCTCCGAGAACCCGGAACTGGCCGAGAAGGCCGCAGCGTCCGGCATCGTCTTCATCGGGCCGCCCGCGAACGTGCTCGAGATGGCGGGGAACAAGGTCGAGGCCAAGCGTCACGCGATCGAGGCCGGTGTTCCCGTGCTGCGATCGACCGAGGCGTCGGACGACGTCGACGCTCTCGTCGCCCAGTCCGATGAGATCGGATTCCCGCTGTTCGCCAAGGCCGTGGCCGGCGGCGGCGGCCGCGGCATGCGACGCGTCGAGACCAGGGGCGACCTGGCGCCCGCGCTCGCTGAGGCGATGCGCGAGGCCGAGAGCGCCTTCGGCGACCCGCGGATGTTCCTGGAGCAGGCCGTGCTGCGTCCGCGCCACATCGAGGTGCAGATCCTCGCAGACAAGACCGGCGAGACCGTGCACCTGTTCGAGCGCGACTGCTCCGTGCAGCGACGTCATCAGAAGGTCGTCGAGATCGCTCCGGCGCCGAACCTGGATGACGGCATCCGCACCGCTCTGCACGCCTACGCCGTCGCGTTCGCCCGCTCGATCGGGTACGAGAACGCCGGCACCGTGGAGTTCCTGCTCGAGACGGCGGGGGAGCGCACGGGCGAAGTCGTCTTCATCGAGATGAACCCGCGCATCCAGGTCGAGCACACGGTCACCGAGGAGGTCACCGACGTCGACCTCGTGCAGAGCCAGATGCGCATCGCCGCGGGGCAGACGCTCGCCGACCTCGGTCTGCAGCAGAAGGATCTGCACCTGCGAGGGGCTGCTCTGCAGTGCCGGATCACCACGGAGGACCCCACGCAGGGCTTCCGCCCCGACACCGGCAAGATCACGACCTACCGTTCACCCGGAGGCGCCGGCGTCCGTCTGGACGGCGGGACCGTGCACCAGGGTGCGCAGATCAGCCCGCATTTCGATTCGATGCTCGCCAAGCTCACATGTCGCGGACGCGACTTCCCGGCCGCGGTAGCCCGTGCGCGCCGTGCACTGGCCGAGTTCCGCATCCGCGGCGTGTCGACGAACATCCCGTTCCTGCAGGCGCTGCTGGACGACGCCGCCTTCGTCGCAGGAGACGTGAGCACCTCGTTCATCGACGAGCGCCCCGAGCTGCTCCGCGGTCACGTCTCGAAGGATCGCGGCACGAAGATACTGAACTGGCTCGTCGACGTCACCGTCAACAAGCCGCACGGCGTGCACCCCGGCGTTGTGGACCCGGCGAGCAAGCTCCCGAGGATCGACCTGTCCGCCGCGCCCGCTCCCGGCTCCCGTCAGCGCCTGCTCGAACTCGGCCCTGAAGGGTTCGCAGCAAACCTGCGCGCGCAGTCCGCCCTGGCGATCACCGACACGACCTTCCGCGACGCGCACCAGTCGCTGCTGGCGACCCGTGTCCGCACCAAGGACCTGGTCGCGGCCGCTCCGTACATCGCCCGCCTGACGCCCGGTCTGCTGTCCGTCGAGGCATGGGGAGGGGCCACCTACGACGTCGCCCTGCGATTCCTCGGAGAAGATCCGTGGGAGCGGCTCGACAAGCTCCGCGCGGCGCTGCCGAACGTCGCGATCCAGATGCTGCTGCGCGGCCGCAACACGGTCGGATACACGCCGTACCCGACCGCCGTCACGGAGGCGTTCGTCGCCGAGGCGGCGGCCAGCGGCATCGACATCTTCCGCATCTTCGACGCCCTCAACGACGTCGAGCAGATGCGCCCGGCCATCGAGGCCGTGCGTGCGACCGGCACCGCGATCGCCGAGGTCGCCCTCTGCTACACCGGAGATCTGCTCAACCCGGCCGAGGATCTCTACACCCTCGACTACTACCTGAAACTCGCGGATGACATCGTGGCCGCGGGCGCTCACATCATCGCGATCAAGGACATGGCGGGACTGCTGCGCCCCGCAGCCGCCGCGAAGCTCGTCGCCGCGCTGCGCGAGCGGTTCGACCTGCCAGTGCACCTGCACACGCATGACACCCCCGGCGGTCAGCTCGCGACTCTGCTCGCGGCCAGCGGCGCCGGAGTCGACGCGGTCGACGCGGCATCCGCTCCGTTGTCCGGCACGACCAGCCAGCCCTCGCTGTCGTCGCTGGTCGCCGCTCTCGCCCATACCGAGCGCGACAGCGGCCTCGACCTCGACGGCGTCTCTGACCTCGAGCCGTACTGGGAGGCCGTGCGCCGCACCTACGCGCCGTTCGAGTCCGGCCTGCCGGGGCCCACGGGCCGGGTGTATCACCACGAAATCCCGGGCGGGCAGCTGTCGAACCTCCGTCAGCAGGCCAAGGCGCTGGGGCTCGCCGACGACTTCGAGCTCATCGAGGACATGTACGCGGCGGCGGATCGCATCCTCGGACGCGTGCCGAAGGTGACCCCGTCGTCGAAGGTGGTGGGCGATCTCGCTCTGCATCTGGCCGCCGTGAAGGCGGATCCGGGGGACTTCGAGGCCCACCCCGAGAAGTACGACGTGCCCGATTCGGTCGTGGGGTTCATGGCGGGAGAGCTGGGCGACCTGCCCGGCGGCTGGCCCGAGCCGTTCCGCACGAAGGTGCTCGCCGGTCGTTCGGTGCGCACGGGCCTGACAGAGATCAGCGCAGACGACGAGGCGGCACTCGCCGGTGACAGCGCCACCCGGCGCGCTCGGCTGAACACGCTGCTCTTCCCCGCACCGACGCGCGAGTACGAGCAGGCGCGCGAGCAGTACGGCGACCTCTCGGTCCTCGACACGGGGGACTACCTGTACGGGCTCGTGCAGGGCCAGGAGCACCTGATCGAGATAGACAGGGGCGTGCAGCTCTACGTCGGTCTGGAGGCGATCGGCGATGCGGACGACAGGGGCATGCGCACGGTCATGACGACGCTGAACGGACAGCTCCGACCGGTGTTCGTGCGCGATCGATCCATCGTGGTCGACGCGCATGAGGTCGAGAAGGCCGACACCTCGGTGACCGGTCATGTCGCCGCCCCGTTCTCCGGTGTCGTCACGCTGATGGCCGAGGTCGGAGCGACGGTGCGCGCCGGGGAACCGGTGGCATCCATCGAGGCGATGAAGATGGAAGCCGCCATCACAGCGCCCGTCGACGGCGTCGTCGAACGTCTCGCGATCGGCGCCACGCAGCAGGTGGACGCGGGAGATCTTTTGGTCGTCATCAGCCCTTCGCACTAATCTTGTGCGGGCGAGGTCGTGCCTGGGGCGCGACGGGGCCGCACGAGCTGGGAGTGACACGTGACCACGAAGAAGACACCGCACGCGGATGAGGAGTCGACGGGGGTGCTCGACGACGCCGCGTCGCTGGACACCTCGGCGCTCGGAATCCTCGGCGGCACCGCTCAGGTGAGCGTGACCCTCCCGCAGACGGACGAGGATGACCTCGCAGACGAGGACGTCATCGACGGAGAGGTCGTCGACCTGATAATCGACGAGCCGGCGCCCGAGGCGCCGCCGGCACCGGAATCGGACGCCGTGCTCGAATCGATCGTGATCGAGCTGCCGGCCGAGGAGGTGCCTTCTGCCCGCACGGAGACGACGGATGCCGTCGAGGCGGACCCGCACGAGGACGCGACGGTCGAACCGGTCGCCGTGCCGGCATCGGTCGCGGCTCCGCTCGAGTCCGAGCAGGCCGCCGAGAGCCCCGACAACGACGCAGACACCCTCGCTGAGGCTGAGGCTGAGGCTGAGGCTGAGGCTGAGGCTGAGGCTGAGGCTGAGGCTGAGGCTGAGGCTGAGGCTGAACCTGAACCTGAACCTGAGCCTGCCGGCGGGACGCCCGCAGCCGACCTCGTCGACGCGGAAAAGACCGTCACTTCCGAGCGTTCCGCTCGGAAGCCCGCCGACGTCGTCGCGGAGGAGGCCGTGGCAGCCGCCGCGTTCATCGCACGCGCCAAGGCCGACATCGAAGCCAAGGCTGCCGCAGCCGCGGCATCCGTCTCCCGACCCGCACTCGTGAAGGAGAGCACTGTCGTGGACACCTCGACGAAGAAGACCGTGGCGCCGCAGACGCGGGCCTCGCGCGCCGAGGTGGCTCTCACCTCGAAGCGACTGGACGATCTGGGCGACTCGTCGCGCGAGAGCGCGGATCTGCTCACCGCCGACCGCCTGCTCGACCCGCATCAGGTCGCCAAGCCCGAGCCGGAGGGCGCCTGGAGCCACTTCCTCTACACGGTCTCCGGACGTCGCATCAACATCGGCGACGGCCGGCGAGCCCGCGAGCGCAAGGCTCTCAGCGCACGCATCTCCGCGCCGCTGTCCGGCGGCGCGCGATTCGTCCCCGTCCTCTCCCGCAAGGGCGGCGTGGGCAAGACGACGATCACGGCCCTGCTCGGGATGGCGCTCGCCGACGCGAGAGAGGACCGCGTCATCGCGGTGGACGCGAACCCCGATCGTGGAACCCTCGCCGACCGGATCGCCCGACCCAACCACAGCAAGTCGGTGCGCGATCTCGTGCGCATCCACGACGAGGTGAAGGGATATCACGACATCTCGGCCATCGTCGCACGCGATGCGACACGACTCGACGTGCTCGCATCCGACTCCGACCCCCGCATCGCCGAGGCCTTCAGCGACAGCGACTACCGCGATGTCGCTGACGTCGCGGCGCACTACTACTCGCTCGTGCTCACCGACACCGGCACCGGCATCGTGCATTCGGTCATGTCGGCCACGCTCGACCTCGCCGACCAGATCGTGATCGTGTCGGGGCTCAGCGTCGATGAGGCGCGTCTGGCATCCGAGACGCTCACGTGGCTGGAGACGAACGGCTTCGCCGACCAGGCGCGAGAGGCGATCATCGTGCTCAACCAGTCGACCCCCGGGGCCCCGCTGGTGCGCCTGAACGAACTCGAGTCGCACTTCCGCACCAGGGCGAAGAAGGTCGTGCGGATGCCGTACGACGCGCACATCGCAGGAGGCGGCACGATCGTGTTCACCTCGCTGCAGCCTGAGACCCGCGTGGCTGCGCGAGAGCTCGCCGCCCAGCTCGTCGAGGGCCTCCGGGCCAAGGCCGCCTGATGGCCGTCCGCGAGATCCGAGTCTTCGGCGACCCCGTGCTGCGAACGGTGTGTGCGCCGATCGATGAGATCGACGACGGCGTGCGGGCCCTCGTGGCCGACCTCGTCGACAGCGTCGAGCTGCCGGGTCGTGCTGGCGTCGCCGCTCCGCAGATCGGCGTCGCGCTGCGCGCCTTCAGCTACAACATCGACGGCGACATCGGCTACGTCCTGAACCCGGTTCTCACCGAGGTGCGCGGCGAGGCCGTGCCGACCGGCGAAGGATGTCTGTCGGTGCCGGGACTCTGGCACGATGCGCTCCGTCACCCGTGGGCGCGCGTCGAGGGCATCGACCTGGACGGCAACCCCGTGGTGATCGAAGGGGAGGGGTTGCTGGCGCAGGCGCTCCAGCACGAGACCGACCACCTCGACGGCAAGCTCTACCTGTCGCGACTTGATCCCGAGACCCGCAAGATCGCGATGCGCGAAGTGCGCGAGAGCTCCTGGTTCTGATCCTCCACGCATGACGAAGGGCCCCGCGGAAACGGGGCCCTTCGTCATGCGTCGAAGGCTGCTCAGCCTCCGATGGCGACGTTCGTGGTCGCGACGGGCTCGTCGTAGATCGCCGAGATCTCGTCGGCGAAGTCGCTCATGATCACGTTGCGCTTGATCGAGAGCTTCGGAGTGAGGTGACCCGACGCCTCGGTCCATTCCGAGTCCAGGATCGTGAACTTGCGGATCGACTCCGCTCGCGAGACGCGTGCGTTCGCGGCGTCGACGGCCTTCTGGATCTCTGCACGGACCGCAGGGTTCGTCGATGCATCCGACAGCGACATGTCGGTGGGGAGGTTGTTGTTCGCCAGCCACGTGGGCAGCATCTCGGGGTCGAGGGTGACGAGCGCGGCGATGAACGGCTTCTGATCGCCCACGACGACCACCTGTCCGATGATCGGATTCGCGCGAATCGGGTCCTCCAGGGCGGCGGGGGCGACGTTCTTGCCGCCGGCGGTGACGATGATCTCCTTCTTGCGTCCCGTGATCGTGAGGAACCCCTCGGAGTCGAAGCTGCCGATGTCGCCGGTGCGGAACCATCCGCCCTCGCCGAAGGCATCCGCCGTGGCCTGCGGGTTGTTCCAGTACTCCTTGAACACGTTGATGCCGCGCACTTCGATCTCGCCGTCGTCCGCGAGACGGACGCCGACGCCGGGAAGCGCCGGTCCGACGGTGCCGATCTTCGACTTGTCCGCGAGGTTCACGGTCGCCGGGGCGGTGGTCTCGGTGAGACCGTAGCCCTCGAGGATCACGACGCCGAGGCTGTGGAAGAAGTGGCCGAGACGGGCGCCGAGGGGTGCGGATCCGGAGACGGCGTAGACGACGTTGCCGCCCATCGCCTCGCGGAGCTTGCTGTAGACGAGCTTGTTGAACAGGGCGAACTTCAGCCTCATGCCGAAGGGAACCGGCTTGCCCTCTTCGAGGAGCTTGGAATGTTCGATGGCGACGTCAGCCGCTGCACGGAAGATCTTTCCCTTGCCGCCGGCCTCGGCCTTCTGCTCGGCGGAGTTGTAGACCTTCTCGAAGACGCGGGGCACCGCGAGCAGGAACGTGGGCTTGAAGGAGCCGAGGGCGGGCAGCAGCTGCCGCGTGTCGGGCTGGTGTCCGGTGCGGACGCCAGCGTGCACATCGAGGATCGAGATGAACCGGGCGAACACGTGCGCGGTGGTGATGAACAGCAGCGTTGAGGCTCCGGGGGTCTGGACGACCTTGTCGAGCGCCTTCGCCGAATTGCGTGCCAGTTCGACGAAGTTGCTGTGCGTGAGCACGCAGCCCTTCGGGCGCCCGGTGGATCCGGACGTGTAGATAAGAGTCGCGATGTCGCTGCCGACGGCGAGATTGCGGCGGCGCTCGATCTCGGCATCCGTCACCGAGGCTCCCTGCGCGGTGAGCGTGTCGATCGCCCCGAGGTGCATCTGCCAGACCTCGCGGATCAGCGGGAGGTCACCGCGGACCTCGTCGACGCGCGCGAAGTGCTCGGGCGATTCGACGACGAGGGCGATCGCGCCCGAGTCCTCGAGGATCCACTGGATCTGACTCGGCGAGCTCGTCTCGTAGATCGGCACCATCACTGCACCGGCGTAGAAGAGCGCGAAGTCGACGAGCGTCCACTCGTAGGTGGTGCGCGCGAGGAACCCGACCTTCTCGCCGGGCTGGATGCCCGCGGCGGCGAAGCCCTTGGCGAGGGCGATCACGGCGGTCTGGAAATCGGCGGCGGTGATGTCACGCCAGCCGGCACCATCCGGCACGGAGAAGAGAGCGCGATCCGGAGTGGCCTCGACCCGCTTCACGAGGATGTCGGCGATGTTCGCATCGGGGTCGGCGGGGACGACGGCGGGGACTTCAAACTGAACCACGGCAGCTCCTTCGGTACCGGTCGGGCACGGTGTTGCAACGAGTCTAAGGCATGGGACTCAATTTCATCCGGGGTGGGACTCAGTCGCCGTCGTGAACGGATGCCGGTCTCGGCGCTAGACTTCACCCGATGTTCTACTGGCTGATGAAGTACGTGGTGATCGGCCCCGTGGTCAAGGCGGTCTTCCGCCCCTGGGTCGTCGGGAGGGCCAATGTGCCCGCGAACGGCGCAGCCATCCTCGCGAGCAACCATCTGTCCTTCGCAGACTCGATCTTCCTGCCCCTCATGCTCGACCGGTCCATGTCGTTCCTCGCCAAGAGCGACTACTTCACCGGCCGGGGCATCAAGGGCTGGGCCACGCGCTTCTTCATGAGCGCGACCGGCCAGATCCCGATCGACCGCTCAGGCGGAAAGGCATCAGAGGCGTCGCTGAACACAGGGCTTCAGGTTCTCGGTCGCGGCGACCTGCTCGGCATCTACCCCGAGGGCACGCGAAGCCCCGACGGAAAGCTCTACCGCGGTCGCACCGGCATCGCACGGATGGCGCTGGAAGCCAAGGTCCCGGTGATCCCGGTGATCATGGTCGACACGGACACGGCGATGCCGATCGGCCGCCGTGTTCCTCGCGTCATGCGGGTGGGGATCGTCATCGGCGAACCGCTCGACTTCTCCCGCTACGCAGGCATGGAGAACGACCGCTACATCCTCCGGTCCGTCACCGACGAGATCATGGTGGCGCTGCAGAGGCTGGGCGAGCAGGAGTACGAGGACGTCTACGCGTCGACCGTGAAGGACCGCCTTCCAGCCGCCGCCTCACGACGCTCCTGAGACCCGTCGACCACTAGGCTGGGTGCATGCAACAGCACCACATCGACGCCCTTGACGCGTGGCGCTCGCTCCCCATCAAGCAGCAGCCCCAGTGGCCCGATGCCGAACGCGTCGCCGAGGTCTCTCAGCAGATCGCCGCGCTCCCGCCGCTCGTCTTCGCAGGCGAGGTCGACAACCTCCGCGACCGACTCGCGCGCGCGGCATCCGGCCGGGCCTTCCTGCTGCAGGGCGGCGACTGCGCGGAGACTTTCGCCGGCGCCACGGCCGAGCAGATCCGCAACCGGATCAAGACCGTGCTGCAGATGGCCGTGGTGCTCACCTACGGCGCCTCGATGCCCGTGGTGAAGATGGGCCGCATGGCCGGCCAGTTCGCCAAGCCCCGCTCCAGCGACGACGAGACCCGCGGCGACGTCACGCTTCCCGCCTACCGTGGCGACATCGTCAACGGCTACGACTTCACCGAGGGCTCGCGTCGAGCAGATCCCGGCCGCCTGTTGCAGGGGTACCACACGGCCGTCTCGACGCTGAACCTCATCCGCGCCTTCACGCAGGGCGGTTTCGCCGACCTCCGTGAGGTGCACTCGTGGAACAAGGGCTTCGCGCAGAACCCGGCGAACCAGCGCTACGAGCGGATGGCGGCCGACATCGACCGCGCGATCAAGTTCATGGAGGCCGCCGGCGCCGATTTCGACGAGCTCAAGCGGGTCGAGTTCTTCACGGGTCATGAGGGCCTGCTGATGGACTACGAACGCCCCATGACGCGCATCGATTCGCGCACGGACACTCCGTACAACACCTCGGCTCACTTCCTGTGGATCGGGGAGCGCACGCGCGAGCTCGACGGAGCTCACGTCGACTACTTCTCGAAGATCCGCAATCCGATCGGCGTGAAGCTCGGCCCGACCACCACGCCCGAGACCGCTCTCGCTCTGATCGACAAGCTCGACCCGAATCGCGAGCCCGGCCGCCTGACGTTCATCACGCGCATGGGGGCAGGCAAGATCCGCGATGCGCTCCCGCCGCTGCTCGAGGCCGTGCGCGACTCGGGTGCGCAGCCGCTGTGGGTCACCGACCCGATGCACGGCAACGGCATCACGACCCCGACCGGCTACAAGACCCGTCGCTTCGACGACGTCGTCGACGAGGTTCGGGGCTTCTTCGAGGCGCACCGCGCGGTGGGCACGTTCCCCGGCGGCATCCACGTCGAGCTGACCGGTGATGACGTCACCGAGTGCCTCGGAGGATCCGAGCAGATCGACGAGGCCGCCCTTGCGACCCGCTACGAGAGTCTGTGCGACCCGCGCCTGAACCACATGCAGTCGCTCGAGCTGGCGTTCCTCGTGGCCGAGGAACTCGAGAAGCGCTGAGCTCTCTTCCGCAAAGACGAAGAACCGCCCTTCCGGATCGGAAGGGCGGTTCTTCGTCTCTGCCGGCGGCCGTCGTGCGGCGCGTACAGATGGAGCGGCGTGTGGGGTCAGCCGCGTGCGCGACGGCGCAGAAGAGTGAGCGCGGCACCGGCGATGAGCAGGACGCCGGCGCCGATCGCGACAGGCAGCAGCCAGGCATCGTCGCCACCCGTCGTGGCCAGATTCCCCGTCGAGGCCCCGCCGGTGCCCGGCGTCGTGACCCCTCCGGTGCCCGGCGCGGTCACGCCTCCGGCTGTCACGGTGATCCCCGTCCTCGCCGTGACGTCGCCGGCGACGGCGACGATCTCATGCGCACCCGCAGCGGTCGCGGCGGGGACGGTCGCGGTGAGGCGCAGGGCTCCCTGCGCATCGGTCGTCGCCGTCCCGAGGACCACAGGGTCGCTGTGCAGTTCGACGCGCACCGCGGTCTCGGAGGGGAAGCCGGAGCCCGTCACCTCGACCGTGTCCCCGGCCTTCACCGTGCTCGCGCTGACAGCGATGGAGGCCTCCGCCGGTGCCGTGACCTCGGGGAAGACGTCGGCGGCTGCGCCGAGCCGGAGGAACACGGTCTCTCCCGTCGCATCCTTCAGTCCGTCGTTGTCCGTGACGCCGTACAGGCGCCCATCGGCAGCGACGGCGAAGCCCTCGAGCTTCTCCTGGGTCCATCCGGCTGTGGAGCGCAGAGCCGGCAGCACGTCGATCGCGGTCGACTTGTCGAGGACGGTCAGAGGCTGACCGAAGACGGATGCCGCGGCGTCCGCCGGGATCTCGACGCGGGTGACGCGCTTGACGGCAGCGGCCGGACCGTTCAGCTTGTCGCGTTCCACGATCGCGAAGGTGTCGTCGTCGATCGCGGTGATCTCCGACAGCCCGATCCAGTCACCGCTCGCGGTGGTGTGCTCGAGGCGGTAGCCGAACCACTCCCACGCACCGCTCGCAGGGTTCAGACGCCCGATACGGGCGACGTCGTCGCCATCGACCCCGCCGGCGGCGAGATCTGCGGGGTCGTTCCAGAGCGGACGCTGGATGACGCTCCAGACCCGCAGATCCTCGCCCTCGCCCGTGGTCGTGACGCCTTCGAAACCCCACTTGCCGACGTGCGCGGCGATCTCCGGGGGCAACGGGTACCTGGCGAGAACGGCTCCGCCCGCATCCGTGTGCACGATCGTGTCGCCGGCGCCCGATGCGCCTTCGACGGCCAGCCAGAACGTGCCGTCGGCGGACGCCGAGATGCCCTCGACATCGAGTGCCGCCGGTGATCCGTTCTCCGTCACCGCCGTCGCCGAGGTGATTCGCGCCGGCTCGTCGGAGACGTCGACCGTGTAGATCGTCGCGGGGGAGACGACCGCGTCGCTGGCGGCGTAGACCACGGCAGGGTCGGTGGGGTGGCCTGACAGTGCACCGAGAGCCGACCAGCCGATCGGCGAGCCGTCCACGACGTCCGAGACGATGCTCGGCTGCGAGGACTGACCGGCGCCGAACGAGAAGACGCTCACCGAGGCGCGCACGCCCGCACCGGCGTCGTCCGTCTCGCTCGAGACGACGAGCAGGTTCTTCGACGGCACGGGCAGGATGCCCTCGGGGCCGTTGGTGGTGAACAGGATCTGATCGAACCGCGGCGACACGGGGTCGGTCATGTCGTACACCGCGACGAAATTCGATCGCTCGCTCGCGACGAACGCGTACGGAGTGCCGTCGAACTCGGCGAAGGCGAGCCCTTCGGGTTCCGCGCCCTTCTTGGCCGCGCGATCCTCGTTGTGCAGGCCGTACTGCACAGCGATGTTCGCGAACGAGTTCCCCGCGTCCCACACAGGCTGGCCTGTCTCGGTGCTGAAGACCGTCCACCCGCGGGTGCCGCCCTTCCAGTCGCCCTCGTTCGCGGTGGCGACGAGGCCGTCGCCGACCCAGGCGATCGAATCGGGCTCTCGAGGCGCCGCCGGCAGGGAGCCGGTGAGGTCGATGCGTCCGTTCTTGACCGTGTCCACGCCGGTGAGAGCGACACTGCCCGCCGAGAACACCGAGGTCAGCGACTTCGTCTCGAGATCGATCACGGCGATCCCGTTGTTCTCCTGCAGGGTGACCGCGAGTTCGTTGTCGTCGTTGATCGTGACGTACTCGGGCTCGGGGTCCTGAGGGGTGTCGAGTCCGGCCGCGGCGACGACAGGAAGCGGCACGCCGGCCTCGTCGAGGAACGGCACGGGCGTCGCTGTCCACGAGGTGGGATCGGCGCCGAGGTCGAGCACCTGCACGAAGCCGCCGGGGAGCTGCGGCAGGTCGCCCTTCTTCCCGCCTGCGGGCGCGGCATCCTCGTCGCGCTGGTTCTCCATCGCGATCGCAGCGTAGGCGCCGTCGTGAGAGATCGCGATCGAGTCGGGCTGGCCGCCGAGATCGATCGAACGCACCACGGTGCGGTCGGACGCGCGGAGCACGTCGAGACGCCCCTGGGGGTTCGCGAAGTCGCCGCCGGTCTCGTCGATCACGACGAGGATGAAGTCCCGGTAGGAGGCGACGGACGTGGGCTGATCGTCGGCATGGCCGAGATCGGCGAGCGACACGGTTCCTGTTCCCGTCGGTGTCGCGGGGTCAGTGACGTCGATGAAGCCGATGCGCTTCCCGATCGCATCCGTGTACACGACGGTGCCGTCTTCGGTGATCGTGGAGATCTCGGCGACGGTCTCGGCAGCGGGATCGACGCCTTCGGGCACGTTGAGGTACACGGGATAGGTCGCCGTGCGGATGAAGGCGCCTGACGGTGCGGGGGCTGCGGATGCCGGTGCTGCGGCGGCCGTCACGGCACCGGCCAGCAGGCAGGTCGCGAGCAGCACGGCGGGAAGGGAACGAGAGGGCATGGGGACACACTCCAGGTGGGCGGGTACGGGCGTACTCGCCAGCGTGTTGCGGCCAGGCGTCGTGGAGGTGCCGTCGAGGTGACGAACCCGCGTCTCGAGAGTGAACGGCGGGTGTCTTCAGATCAGTCCTTGAGACCCATCTGCAGCACGATGGTCGCGCCCTTGCGCTGCGGATCGGTCGGGCTGTACGACACGACCTTGGTGTTCTTGTTGTCGAGCAGATCCCACGCGACGTCGGGGATCATGGTGTCGCTCGTGTAGGTCCACTGGAATCCGGCGGCGCCCAGCGCCTCCTTCGCCTTGTCCCGGGTCATGCCCGTGACATCCGGGACGTCGTACAGCTGCGGGCCCTTCGACACGATCAACTGGATCGTGTCGCCCGGGCGCCACGATCCGGCCTCGGCGCGGTCGGCATGGCCGATGACCTTGTCCTTCGCGACGTCCTCGCTGAACACGGTCTGGCTCTCGGGGCTCACGACGAGGCCCTTGTCGGTGAGCGTCTTCGTCGCCTGATCGACGGTCATGCCGCTGACGTCGGGAACCGGGCCCAGCGACACCTGGATCGTCGCGGTGTCCTTCTCGAACACCGTGCAGCCCTGGTCGCAGCCGAAGGCGTCACCGCCGGCGCGGGGTGCGATGCGCACGTTGAGCACCTTGCCGCCGTCGAGGTCGTCGAAGTACTGCTCGTCGTCGGCGATGTCCAGGTTCGCCGCAGCGAGGATCTGCCGGACGGCCTCCACATCCTGTCCTGCGACGGCGCCGATGTCGTGCGAGGCGGGTCCCTTCGAAACGATCAGCACGACGGGCACGCCCTTGTCGAGCCGCTCGCCCGCTCCAGGGTCGCTGTCGATCACGACTCCGGCATCGACGTCGACTGAGAACTCGTCCTGACGCTGCGGCTCGAAGCCGTCGGCCGTCAGCGCGTTCGCGGCATCCTCGTACGTCATTCCGGCCACCGCCGGCACAGCGATCAGCGACCCGGGGCCGGAACCGAACCACCAGCCGACTCCACCTGCGACCGTCGCGAGGAGCAGTACGAGCGTGAGCAGGAAGGCGCCCCGTGCGCGCCGCTTCGACGAGCGTCGCCGCAGCAGTGTGGCGTTGTCGACCGACGGGGCGACCGGAGCGGTGGGATCGGCGAGGACCGCCGTCTGCGGCATGACCTTGGTGAGGTCCCCGGAGTCGTGCGTGCGCTGCGGAGCGTTCGTGGCGGCGACGGCAGGGGCGACGCCGAGATCGCGCTCGATCTCGCGCAGACGCTCCAGCATCTGCCCCGCGTCGTCGGGCCGCTCGTCGGGAGACTTCTCGGTCGCCCACAGCACGAGCTCGTCGAGCTGCTCGGGAACGCCCGGGTTTCGCACGCTGGGGCGCGGGACGGATTCGGTCGCATGCTGGAAGGCGATCTGCATGGGCTGCTCGCCCTTGTAGGGCTGCTCGCCGACGAGCATCTCGTACAGCATGATGCCCAGGGCATAGATGTCGCTGCGCGCGTCGGCGGTGCCGCGCGTGACGAGCTCCGGGGCGAGATACGCGATCGTGCCCAACAGCTGCTGCCCCGTCGCGGTGTTCGCCGTGGTCGCCCGGGCCAGGCCGAAGTCGCCGATCTTGATGCGACCGTCTTCGGCCAGCAGCACGTTCTCGGGCTTGACGTCGCGGTGCACGATTCCGGCGCGGTGCGCAGCGGAGAGACCCGCGAGCACGGCGTCCATGATCGTGATGGTCTGCGAGATGGTGAGGCGCTTCTGCTCGCGCAGCAGCTCGCGCAGCGTGATGCCGGGCAGGTACTCCATCACGAGGTAGGCGAGCTCGCCGTCCTGCCCCTGGTCGAAGACGTTGACCACGTGCGGGTTCGCCAGACGGGCGGCGGCCCGAGCCTCCTGGATGAAGCGGCTCTGGAAGTTGGAATCGTCGCTCAGGTGCGCGTGCATGACCTTGAGCGCGATGCGACGCTCGAGCCGAAGGTCCGTCGCGACGTACACCGTCGCCATGCCTCCGCGGGCGATGCGGGCCCTTACGCGGTAGCGACCGTCGACAAGTCGCCCGATGAGGGGGTCGGCCTGCTGATTGGTCGTCACGTCAAGATTCTAGGGAAGGGAGACTGAAAGCCCGCGGAACGGCTCGCCCCTCGGGCCTGACGGTTTGCCGCGAACGTCACCCGTGGAGGGCGAGCCACTGGTACGCCTGAGTCTCCCACTGCCCGTACTTGTCGGGATAAGCAGAGATCTGCACGGTCTGCGCCGCGACCGTGAAAGGCAGGGATTCCCAGCCTGCGACGTCGAGCAGGCCGCGCGTGATCTGCCCGTTCGGGTCGCTCTGACCGCCGAAGAAGGCCCGCGTGCTGCGGTCGGCGTCGAGGATCTGCTCTGCAGCGCCCCATCCGGTGCTCGGGCGCTGCTGGAACAACCCGAGAGAGTCTCGATCCCCGTGATCGAGATTCCTCAGACCGGACTCGACCATCGCGGTGGCCAGGGCGATCGCGAGGCCGCGGTCCGAGACGCCGAGCTGACGGCCGATCGTGATGATGAGGGCCGCGTTCGCCGCCTGTTCGGCGTCGAGCGTCGCACTGAGCTGGCCGCCGGGCTGCACCGGGGGAGCGGAGACGACGATGCTCTGACCCGGATAGATGATCGACTGCGCGGTCATCGCGTTCCAGGCGTACAGCGACGCCGTCGTCGTGCCGTACTTCTGGGCGATCCCGAAGAGCGTGTCGCCCGCGACGACGGCGTGCGTCTGCGCACCGGCTGCGGGGGTCGTCACCGCCGCAGGGGCTGTCGCAGGTGCGACTGCTGGGGCGGCGGCCGCAGCACCCGAGACGAGCAGGCTCTGACCGGGGTAGATCACGGATGCACGGGTGAGCGCGTTGGCGGCGAGCACCGCATCGACGGAGATGCCGTACTTCTGGGCGATGCCGTATACCGTGTCGCCGGCCACGACGACGTGGGTCTGGGCGGCCGCGGGGACGGTGGCCGGTGCGCTCGTCCCGGCGAGGGAGAGCGTCTGACCCGGGTAGATGACCGATCGCCAGGTGAGCCCGTTCCAGGCGAGAACGTCAGCGGTGCGCAGGCCGTGACGCTCCGCGATGGCGGAGATGGTGTCGCCGGGCTGGACGACGTAGGCCGTCGGAACGGAAGCCGGCACCACGCGGAGGGCCGGAGTCGACCGGATCTCGGAATGAACAGGGGCGACGTCCGCAGTGGCGGGGACGACCGCCATGCTCCCGGTGAGGGTGCCGATCACCGCCGCCGGCATGCCGATCTGCAGATAGCGGGTGCGTCGGGCTGCAGTGTTCAGTCTCACGGTTCCCCCTTGTTCGACGTCTGCCCACGCTGGCACGTATGTAAACAGAAGTCAACAAGAGTGACCCAAGTGAAAATTGTTACTGGAGTGAAGATATGCGTCCTGCGCGCAGAGGTGAGATAGTTGGCAACGTGTCTGCACCAACTGAGAACGTGTCCGCCTGGCTGACCATGCCCGACCTCGTCGAGGTTCTCGACGAACCGCTCGGTCGTGTGCGCCGCTTGATCGACGAGCACTATCTGGTGGGCTCGAAGCGCAGCGGCGTCTTCGCCGTTCCTGCCGTCTTCATCGTCGACGGACACCCGCTCCCGTCGCTGCGCGGCACCATCATCGCGCTGCAGGATGCGGGCTTCACCGACGACGAGACCGTGGACTGGCTGCTGTCTGAGGAGGAGACCATGGGACGCTCGCCGATCGATGCGCTCCTCGCCGGCCACAAGAGCGAAGTGCGACGCATCGCGCGTACGCTCGCCTGATCAGGCCGAACGGGCTGTCGCGGCCCGGGCGAGATCGCGCAGATCTCCGACCGCCGCGTTCTCGAGACGAGCGCCGGACAGTGCCCGGTCGGCGGCCACGGCGTAATCGTCGATCATCGTCTCAACGCGGCCGAGGGCTCCAGACGCCTTGATCGTGGCCTGCAGGAAGGAGATCTGCTCGGCCGTGAGCTCGGGATCCCCGAGCATCTCGTCGAACAGGTTCCGTGCCGAGATGTCGATGCTCTGTCGCGTGAGGGCGACGAGCGCGGTGCGCTTCCCCTCGCGCAGGTCGTCTCCGGCGGGCTTCCCGGTGATCGCGGAATCGCCGAAGACTCCGAGTACGTCGTCGCGCAACTGGAAAGCCATGCCCACGGGGTGCCCGAATCGTCGCAGGGCACTCAGCTGCTCCTCGTCGGCGCCCGCGAAGGCCGCGCCGAGGACGAGCGGCTGCTCGATGCTGTAACGGGCCGACTTGAGCGAGACGATGCGCAGGGCGCGCTCCAGGTGCGAGTCTGCGGCGTTCACGCTCCAGGCCGACTCTTCGGCGATGTCGAGGAACTGTCCCACGGTCACATCACGTCGCATACGTGCGTACTCGCGGCGAACGCGCGGGGCGAGAGGATGCCGCTCCAGCGCGTGCTCCAGCAGGTCGTCGCTCCATGCGACGAGGAGATCGCCGAGCAGGATGGCGGCGGATCGGCCGAAGGCCGCTGCGTCTCCGCTCCAGCCCGCATCCGCGTGCGCGCCCTGGAGAGCGCGATGTGCTGCCGGCCGCCCGCGGCGAGTGTCGGAATTGTCGATGAGATCGTCGTGCACGAGGGCAGCCGACTGGAAGATCTCGAGCGCGGCGCAGACGTCCCACACGGCGGGCGTCTCTGAGGCATCGCGATCGGCGAAACGCGCGACCGCTTGCCACCCCGAATGGCAGAACCGGGCGCGCAGCCGCTTGCCGCCGACCAGCGTGCGCTCGCCGGCATCGATCAGGGCGGCTGCGTCCGGACCGTACTCCACAGCCTCCGCGCGCATCCGCTCCACGAAGACGTGCAGGCGATCAGCGACGGCGTCGGAGACGAGTGTGGGTGACGGCACGACTCCCAGCATACGTAAAGCCAATCCGGTCCCGAACGGCTACCCCAGTCGGGCGAGGCGCGCGTAGAATGGTCGGAAGATACCCGAGGGGGACGAAATGCCACTCTCCGAACAGGAGCAGCGTCTGCTCGACGAGATGGAACGCCATCTCCTCCACAACGACGCCGACGTCGTGAGCGCGCCTAGCGGCGACCGCGCTCTGAGCTACCGCAATCTCGTGTACGGAGCCCTGTTGCTCCTCGTCGGGATCGGCGGTCTGATCGCCGGAGTCATCGTCGGCGACGTCTGGGGCATCATCATCGGCGTCGTCGCGTTCGCCGCCATGCTCGGTGGAGTGATGCTGGCGGTCACCCCTGTGCGCCGTCCGACGCCGGCCGTTCCCCGTGACGGCGTCAAGAAGAAGCCGCAGCAGCAGAGTTCCGCGTCGTTCATGGATCGCATGAACGACCGATGGGATCGCCGCCAAGACGGTCACTGACCTCTCCACACTTCACAGGCCCGGATGCTGAGCATCCGGGCCTTTTTGCTGTCCGCCGTCCGGGCTCCACACGGCTCCCCCTTTCCTCCACTGGCCCTCCACTCCTCTCCACCGCGTAATCACGCGGAATTTGAGCATGCGCGGAATCGAAAGTGCTGGTATTTCCCAGAAAGAGCGTAGGAATGTGGAGGGAAGTGGAGTAAAGTGGGGCGCACCTCGAGTTGGCCGGACGCAGAGGGGGTGATGGCTGATGTTGCTGGGAACGCATTCTCCGAAGCTGGACGACAAGGGACGGGTCATCCTTCCCGCGAAGTTCCGCGAAGACCTCGGCGGCGGCATCGTCGTCACCCGAGGGCAGGAGCGCTGCCTCTACGTCTTCAGCACGGCCGAGTTCGAGTCCATGCACGAGCGGATCCGTCAGGCGCCGCTCGCGAACAAGCAGGCGCGCGACTTCATGCGCCTGTTCCTCTCCGGTGCAAGCGCGGAGATGCCCGACAACCAGAACCGCATCACCATCCCGCAGCACCTGCGTCAGTACGCGGGGCTTCAGAAGGAGCTCATCGTCACCGGAGTCGGCGCCCACGCCGAGATCTGGGATGCCGAGAGCTGGAACGCCTACCTCGCCGCCGGCGAGGAGACCTACTCCGACCTCGAGCAGGAGGTGATTCCGGGACTCTTCTGACCACGGCTGTGATGCCCCGCCGCTCCCGCCCCGACACACTTCCCCGGTGCCGGGTCGAGAAGCGGAGGGGGATCAGAGCCGAAGGTCAACCCGAGAAAGATCATGAACCTCCGAGACATCCACACCCCCGTCCTGCTCGAACGCTGCGTCGAGCTGCTCGCTCCCGCCCTCCAGGCGGACGGCGCGGTGCTCGTCGACGCCACCCTCGGGATGGGCGGCCACTCCGAGGCACTGCTCGAGCGCTTCCCGAACATCCGCCTGGTCGGACTCGACCGCGACACCGACGCGCTGCGCATCGCGGGGGAGCGGCTCGCCCGCTTCAAAGACCGGGTGACGCTCGTGCACACCGTGTACGACGAGATCGGCCTGCACGCTCAGGGCGCGTCCGGCATCCTCTTCGACCTCGGCGTATCCTCGCTGCAGCTCGACGAGGCCGAGCGCGGATTCGCGTACTCAAAGGACGCCCCGCTCGACATGCGGATGGACCAGACCACGGGCATCACCGCAGCCGAGGTCGTCGCGACGTACAACGAGGGCAACCTCCGCCGCATCTTCGAACGGTACGGCGAGGAGAAGCTGGCCGGCCGATACGCGCGCTTCATCATCGAGGCCCGGCAGAAGAAGCCGATCACACGCTCTGGCGAGCTCGTCGACATCCTCATCGCGGCGACGCCTGCCGCGGCACAGCGTGCGGGGCACCCGGCCAAGCGCGTGTTCCAGGCGCTGCGCATCGAAGTCAACGCCGAGCTCAATGTGCTCGCCGACGCGATCCCCGCCGCGATGGATGCTCTGGCCGTCGGCGGACGCATCGTCGTGATGTCCTATCAGTCGCTGGAGGACCGCCTGGTCAAGCAGGCCTTCGCCGCAGGCGCCGCGTCGACCGCGCCGAAGGGGCTGCCCGTCGAGCTTCCCGAGCACGCACCGAAATTCAAGATCATCACCCGCGGCGCCGAACTCGCCGACGACGAGGAACGTGCTCGAAACCCGCGGGCGATCCCCGTGCGGTTGCGGGCGGCAGAGAAGGTGCGAGAGAACACATGAGCCTGAACGCCACCGCACGCAAGCCGGTCGTCGCGCCAGACGCACCCGCTCGGGCACCGCGCCCGAATCTGACGCCGCTGCCGAAGACCACCGCCCGGCGCAAGCCGAAGCTCGCCTACGCCCTGGTCGCCCTGGGCGGGGCCATGGCCATCGGCGCCGCGCAGATCGGGCTGTCGCTCGCGATCACGCAGGATTCCTACACGCTCGCCTCGCTGAACTCCGAGCAGCGGACGCTGGATCTTCGAACAGACGCCCTGCAGGAGGAGCTCACGGGGCTCAGCTCTCCGCAGGCGCTGGCCACCAGCGCCGCGGCGCTGGGCATGGTCGTCGCCGGTTCACCGGCGTACCTGCGGCTCAGCGACGGAGCCGTGTTCGGCACCGGCACCGGCGCAGGGTGGGATTCCACGGTCAACCCCAACGGCGCGGGCGCCGTCAGCAACTCGCTGCTCGTCCCGCCCGCGCAGGCGGACGCGAACGACGGACCGGTCACCGACGATGCCGTGACCGAGACCGAGCAGCTTCCGCCGGCGATCACCGACGGCCTGCCGAGCCCCGAGACACGCTGACGACGCGCACAAGAGAGAACCGACGGAGAGAACCCATGACGACACGAGCAACCCGGAGTCCCCGGCGACGCACCGTCGTCGCCCTCGCCGTGATCCTCTCGATCCTGGGCGCGTTCATCGTGCGCCTCGTCGACATCCAGGTCGTGAGCGCGGATGAGCACGTGGCGCAATCGCTGCAGTATCTCGGCGACAAGACGACGATCCCGGGGCAGCGCGGCTCGATCGTCGACGCGAACGGCACGGTGCTCGCCGAGAGCGTGACCGTCTACGACGGGAACATGGACCCGAAGGCGATGAACGCCGTCGAGACCGACGAGGAGAACCCGCCCAAGCTCCCCTGGGCGGAGGCTTCCACGAAGATCGCCGAGATCATGGGCTTGAACGCGGACGAGCTGCGCAGCGGCGTGGAGGCTGCACGCGCGGAGAACCCGGACACGCAGTGGTACCAGCTCGCCAAGGGGCTCAACGCCAAGCAGTTCACGGAACTCAAGGCGCTGAAGCTCGCATACTTGCACTTCGATCCTCGCGAGACCCGGGTGTACCCGAACGGCGCCGTGGCCGGCAACGTGATCGGATTCCTCAACGGCTCGGGCGAGGCTCAGGCGGGCATCGAGCAGATGGAGACGCAGTGCCTCGCGCCGACGAACGGCGAGGAGACCTACCGCAAGGGCACGAACGACGTCGTGATCCCGGGCAGCGAGCAGCGGACGGATGCTGTGAACGGCGGCTCCGTGCAGCTGACCATCAACAGCGACCTCAACTGGTACATGCAGCAGATGATCGCGGAGGAAGCCCAGGCCCAGGGTGCTCAGGGCGGCACCGTCACGGTCGTGGAGGTCAAGACCGGCAAGATCCGCGCCGCAGCCGAGTGGCCCACGGTCGACCCCAACAACCTCAACGGCTCATCGCCCAGCAGCTGGTACAGCAAGCTCTTCACCTACGCGTTCGAGCCCGGTTCCACGTTCAAGCCCGTGACGGCCGCCGCCATCATGGAGAACGCCGGAGTCACCCCGACCAGCCCGACGGTGTCGGCCTCGTCGAAGGAGCACTTCCCGAACGGCGCTGTGATCAACGACGCCTTCGTGCACCCGACGTACAACTACACGCTGGCCGGCGCGCTCATCGACTCGTCCAACGTCGCACTGTCGAAGTTCGGCACGATGGTCAGCCCCGACGTCCGCTTCGACTACCTGCAGCGTTTCGGCGTCGGCACGCAGACCGTCGGGTTCCCGAGCGAGACGAACGGAGAGCTGCATCCGACAAGCGAATGGGACAACCAGTCTCTGTACACGACGACATTCGGCCAGCACTTCACCGTCACCGCCCCGCAGGTCGCCGGCGCCTATCAGGCCATCGCCAACGGCGGGGAGAAGATCGGCCTGTCACTGATCGAGTCGTGCACAGACGCCGACGGCACCGTGCACAAGGCCGCAGATCCCGAGAAGAAGCAGATCATCAAGCCCGAGACCGCGGCCGAGTTGACGCGCATGCTCGAGAACGTCGCGGTGCAGGGTGGAAACGCAGAGCGCATCAAGGTTCCTGGCTACCGCGTCACGAGCAAGACGGGTACCGCGCAGATCCCCGACGGCAACGGCGGATACAAGGCCGGCGTGTATTACACGAGCATGGTGGGCTTCGCGCCGGTCGACGATCCGCAGTACGTCGTGATCGTCACTCTCGACCAGCCGACTAGAATCACATCATCGGCTGCGACGGCATCCGCCTTCCAGAAGGCGATGACGCAGGTCATGAAGACCTACCGCGTGATGCCCTCGACCGTCCCGATGGACGCGCTGCTTCCCAAGTTCGAATAGCCGGCATATGCCGCGCATGGAGATGTCATGATCGCCCTGTCGCTCGCTGAGATCGCCGCCATCATCGGCGGTGAACTGCGCCTCGTCGACCCCGACACGGCGGACACCGTCGTGGACGGCGTCGTCGACACCGATTCCCGCACGATGGCAGAGGGGTCGATCTTCGTCGCCAAGCCAGGGGCGGAGACCGACGGCCACCGATTCGTCGGGAATGCGGTCGCCGCCGGCGCCGCACTCGCGATCGTCGAGCGTCCGGTCGACGAAGAGGTCTCGCAGATCGTCGTAGCCGACGTCGTGGCAGCCCTCGCGGCGCTCGCTCGCGAAGTCGTCGCGCGCGTGCGCGCGGCGGGGAACCTCAAGATCGTGGGGATCACCGGCTCCAACGGCAAGACCACGACCAAGAACTTCCTCGCCCGCATCCTCGCCGACGAGGGTGAGACCGTCTCGCCGATCAACTCGTACAACAACGAGGTCGGCGCTCCCGTGACGATGCTGCGCGTCACGTACGGAACGCGGTTCCTCGTCAGCGAGTTCGGCGCCGCGGCGCCGGGCAGCATCGCTCATCTGGCCGGTCTCGTCGAACCCGACGTCGCCGTCGTGCTGATGGTCGGCATGGCCCACGCGGGCGGCTTCGGCGGCATCGAGGAGACCGCGAAGGCGAAGTCCGAGCTGGTCGCTGCAGCGCGTCCCGACGGCACGGCCGTGCTCAACATCGACGACCCCCGCGTCGCGGCGATGCGCGAGCTCGCGGAATCGCGCGGCATGAGCGTGGTCGGCTTCGGGCAATCGGCTGCGGCCGACGTGCGCGCGCACGATCTGGTCGTGACGGCATCCGGCACCACCTGCGAGATCGAGGCGGCGGGTGAGCGGATGCCGCTGCACCTGCGTGTGCTCGGCGCTCACCACGTCAACAACGCGATGGCCGCGATCGCGGCGGCCGGAGTGCTCGGCGTCGCAGCATCAGACGCCATCGCCCGTCTCGAGACCCTCGAGATCGCCGAGCGCTGGCGCATGCAGCCGATGGGCAGCGACCGCGTGCGCATCATCAACGACGCGTACAACGCGAGCCCCGATTCGATGGCCGCCGCCCTGCGCACGCTCGCGCAGATCACAGGCCCCGGTGAGCGCACGGTCGCGATCCTCGGCGCCATGAGCGAGCTCGGCGAGACCGCCGGAGAGGAGCACGATCGCATCGGCCTGCTCGCGGTGCGGCTGAACATCCAGCGCATCGTGGTCGTCGGCCCTGAGGCGCGCAGGCTCTACATCTCTGCGATCGGCGAAGGCTCGTGGGACAGCGAGGCCGTGCACTTCCCCGATCAGGACAGCGCCTTCGAATACCTGCGCACCGAGCTCCGCGACGGGGATCGAGTGCTCGTGAAGTCATCCAACTCCGTAGGCCTCCGGCATCTCGGCGATCGTCTGGGAGAATTGTTCTCGTGAGGTCCCTCATCATGGCGGCGGCCATCTCGCTCGCCTTCACTCTCTTCCTGACCCCCGTCTTCCTGCGGCTGTTCCGCACGTGGGGCTGGGGACAGGTCATCCGCACCCCCGAGGCGATCGAGAACCCGAGCCACGAGGCCAAGCGGGGGACCCCCACGATGGGCGGGGTGATCTTCATCCTCGGCACGCTGGTGGGCTACTTCACCGGCGTGTTCGTCGGCGGCGGTGTGCCCTCGCTTTCCGCCCTGCTGCTGATCTGGGTCATGATCGGATTCGGCGCGGTCGGCTTCATCGACGACTACATGAAGGTGCGCAGCCAGCGCAGTCTCGGCCTCTCCGGCTGGCGCAAGATCATCGGACAGCTGCTCGTGATGGTCCCGTTCGGAATCGTGGCTCTGAACTTCCCGAACCGGTCAGGGCAGACCCCGGCATCCGGCGCCGTCTCGCTCTTCCGCGACATCCCGTGGCTGAACCTGTTCGTCTTCGGCGTGATCGGCGGCTGGATCCTCTACCTGGTCTGGATCTCGGTCATCGGCGTCGCCACGTCGAACAGCGTGAACCTCACGGACGGCCTCGACGGCCTGGCCGCAGGCGCCGGCATCCTCGTGGTCACGTCCTACGGCCTGATCGCGTTCCGTCAGTTCCAGCAGTCGTGCGTGGGGGAGTCGATCGAGAAGGCGGCGATCGGCGGATGCTATGAAGTGCGGGATCCGCTGGATCTCTCCGTGATCGCTGCGGCTTTCGCGGCCAGCCTCATCGGCTTCCTCTGGTGGAACGCGCCCAAGGCGAAGGTCTTCATGGGCGACGTCGGCTCGATGTCGATCGGCGGGGTCATCACGGCGCTCGCGATCCTCACCCGCACCGAGCTGCTGCTCTTCGTGATCGCGGGAGTGTTCGTCCTCTCCTCGGGCTCCGTGATCCTCCAGCGCGCGTACTTCAAGATCACGCGCGGCAAGAGGCTGTTCCTGATGAGCCCCTTCCATCACCACCTCGAGATGCGCGGCTGGTCGGAGGTCACGATCGTCGTGCGCCTGTGGATCATCGCCGGACTCCTCGCGGTCTCGGCGGTCGGGCTCTTCTACGTCGAGTGGCTCACCCGTGTCAGCTGAGCCGCGTCTCGCGTCGCTCACGAGCTGGAACTCCGACTGGTCGGGCCTTCGCGTGGCCGTGCTCGGGCTGTCGATGACCGGATTCTCGGTCGCCGACACTCTCGCCGAACTGGGTGCCGCCGTCCTGGTGCTCACCGAGTCGGCAGAGGAGGAGTACGCCCGGTTGCTGCCCGTGATCGGTGCGGAACTCGAGCTCGGCTCTCTCTCCAGCGTGCCCCAGGCTCTCGTCGACTTCGACCCCGAGGTCGTGATCGCCTCGCCGGGATTCTCGCCCGCGCACCCCGTGATCCGGTGGGCGCAAGAGCGCGGCACGGCGATCTGGGGCGACGTCGAGCTCGCCTGGCGCGTGCGGGACAAAGTCACGCGCCCAGACGGCACCCCCGCGGAGTGGGTGCTCATCACCGGCACGAACGGCAAGACGACCACGACCCAGCTCACCGCGTCGCTGCTCGTCGAGGGCGGGCTGCGCGCCGCGCCGTGCGGCAACATCGGCGTTCCGGTGCTCGACGCGGTGCGCGACCCCGCAGGCTTCGACGTCCTGGTGGTGGAGCTCTCGAGCCACCAGCTCTGGTACATCGGCCAGTCTCTCCCCGAGGGTGAGCTGATCCCGTACGCCTCGGTGTGCCTCAACCTCGCCGACGATCACCTCGTCTGGCACGGAAGCGCGGAGGCCTACCGCGAGGCGAAGTCGTTCGTCTACCGCAACACGAAGGTCGCCTGCGTCTACAACAAGGCCGACGAGGCCACGCGACGCATGGTCGAGGATGCCGATGTGATCGACGGCGCCAGGGCGATCGGCTTCGACCTCGGAATCCCCGGCCCCAGCGATATCGGCGTCGTCGAAGGGCTGGTCGTCGACCGAGCGTTCCTCGACGACCGTGCTCGGAGCGCGCTGGAGCTCACCACGCTCCGTGATCTCGAGGAAGCAGGGCTGTCGGCTCCGCACATCGTGCAGAACATCCTCGCCGCCAGCGCTCTCGCGCGTTCGCTCGGAGTCGAGCCGGAGGCCATCCACGCGGCCCTGCAGAAGTTCACGCTCGACGCGCACCGCATCCAGGTCGTGGCCCGGCATGCCGGCGTCACCTGGGTCGACGACTCGAAGGCGACGAACCCCCACGCGGCGGCGTCTTCGCTGCGCGCGTACCCCGGCGCCGTCTGGGTCGTCGGCGGAGATCTCAAGGGCGTCGACATCGCCGACCTGGTCGCCGATGTCGGGAGCACGGCCCGCGCGGCGATCGTGATCGGCGTCGAACGCGAAGCCGTCGTCGCGGCATTCCGACGACACGCGCCCGTGGTGCCGGTCTTCGAGGTGGATGCTGGCGAGACTGGTCAGGTCATGAACCGTGTCGTGGAGATCGCGGCGGGGGTCGCTGGCGACGAGGGGACGGTTCTGCTGGCCCCGGCCGCAGCGTCCTTCGACCAGTTCTCCGGTTACGCGGATCGTGGCCGCCGCTTCGCCGAAGCGGTACGGGAATGGATCGACCGGGGGAGCGCCGATGACGCAGGTGGCCCGAACCCCGCGCACTGATCCTCCTCGCGCCGAGTCGCGAGGATTCGCCGCACGCGTCTCGCTCGGCCGGCGGTTCACGCCGGTGTCGACCGAGTTCCTGATGATCGCGTCGACGGCCCTGCTGCTGACGATCTTCGGTCTCGTCATGGTGCTGTCCGCGACGAGTGCGGATGCCGTGTCCAAGGGCGCCAATCCGATGGACGGCGCATTGCGGCAGGGCATCTTCGCCTTGCTCGGCATCCCGCTCATGTTCGCGATCTCTCGTCTTCCGATCGCCTTCTTGAAGAAGATGGCGTGGCCGGCCCTGTTCGGGGCCGTGGCGCTGCAGATGCTCGTCTTCACGCCGCTCGGCATCGAAGACGCCGGAAACCGCAACTGGATCAAGGTCGCAGGCTTCACGCTGCAGCCATCCGAGTTCCTCAAGCTCGCCCTGGCGGTCTGGATCGGCTACGTGCTGATGCGCAAGCAGACGATGCTCGGCACCTGGCACCAGGTGTTCATCCCGGTCGTGCCCGTCTCGGCGCTGGCCATCGGCACGGTGCTCGCGGGCAAGGACCTCGGCACCTCGATGGTGCTCGTCCTGATCATGCTGGGCTGCCTGTTCTTCTCCGGCGTCAAGCTGCGACTGTTCATCATCCCGGTGATCCTCGGCGTGCTCTCGGTGCTCGCGCTCGCGCTGACCAGCGAAGACCGCATGCGCCGCATCACCGCTGTCTGCTCGGACATGAGCGATTACGAGAGGAACTGCTACCAGTCGATCCACGGAATGTGGGGCATGGCGACCGGTGGGATCTTCGGGGTCGGACTGGGCAACTCTCAGGAGAAGTACGGCTGGCTGCCCGCAGCGGGGAACGACTTCATCTTCGCCATCGTCGGCGAGGAGCTGGGCCTCATCGGATGCCTGGTCGTGCTCGCGCTGTTCGCGACCTTCGCGATCGGCGTCTTCCACATCATCCGCAAGACGAACGACCCGTTCATCCGTGTGGCCGCCGGCGGCATCACGGTCTGGATCGTCGGGCAGGCCATCTTCAACGTGGGCGTCGTCATCGGTCTGTTCCCCGTCATGGGCGTGCCCCTGCCGTTCATGTCACAGGGCGGTACCGCGCTGCTCGCCGTGCTCATCGCGTGCGGGGTTCTTCTGGCCTTCGCGCGCACGATCCCCGCAGTCGAGCGGGGTAAAGTCACCAGGTGACCACGTACCTTCTTGCCGGCGGAGGCACCGCCGGCCATGTCAACCCTCTGCTCGCCGTCGCCGACGGGCTGCGTGAGCGCGACGCCGCAGCATCCGTCCTCGTTCTCGGCACGGCCGAAGGCCTCGAGTCTCGTCTGGTCCCTGCTCGCGGCTACGAGCTGCTGATCGTCGACAAGGTGCCGTTCCCTCGCCGTCCGAACGCGCAGGCCGTAGCGTTCCCGAGCCGCTTCCGGCGGGCTATCGCACAGGTGCGCGAGCACATCCGCGCGCACGGCGTCGACGTCGTCGTCGGCTTCGGCGGCTATGCCTCGGCTCCCGCCTACGTCGCGGCTCGCCGCGAGGGCATCCCCTTCGTGGTGCACGAGGCCAATGCGAAGCCTGGACTCGCGAACGTGCTCGGCGCACGGCGCGCCGCCGCGACCGGAGTCGCCTTCGACGGCACCCCGCTGCGCGGCAGCGAGGTCGTCGGGATGCCCTTGCGCCGGGAAGTCATCGAACTCGACCGATCGGCCCGCCGCGCCGAGGCAGCCGAGTACTTCGGACTGGATGCCGCGCGCCCCGTGCTCCTGGTGTTCGGCGGGTCTCTGGGAGCGCAACGGCTCAACGAGGCGCTGGCCGGCTCCTGGGCCGACATCCTCGCGGCGGGTTGGCAGCTGCTTCACGTGACGGGCGAGCGCAGCGAGCTCGCGGATCCCGAGGCGCCCGGCTACGCCCTGCGCCGCTACGTCGATCGCATGGACCTCGCCTTCGCGCTCGCCGACCTGATCGTGTCCCGTTCGGGTGCGGCGACGGTCAGCGAGATCAGCGCGCTCGGCATCCCGGCCCTGTACGTGCCGTATTCGGTGGGCAACGGCGAGCAGCGCCTGAACGCGGCGTCCGCCGTGGCAGCCGGCGCCGCCGAGCTTCTCGACGACGCGACCTTCGACGGCGACGCCGTGCGCCGAATCGTCGTCCCCCTGCTCGGAGACGCCGAGCGTCTGGCGAAGATGGCGGCATCGGCGGAGCAGGTCGGAACCCGCAGCGGCACCGACAACGTGATCGCGCTCGTCGACCGGGCACTGGGCACCGCGAACCACGGCCGTTGAGCGAGCCCAGCGAGTCGACACGCAGATATGAAACGTAAACTGGAGAAGCCATGATCAGACCCGACCTCTCCCTTCCGATTCCCGAGAACATCACCTCCGCGCACTTCATCGGCATCGGCGGCTCGGGGATGAGCGGCCTCGCCCGGATGTTCCTCGACGCCGGCATCCGCGTGTCGGGTTCCGACCGCGCCGACAGCGCGAATCTGCAGGCACTGGCGGCAGCGGGGGCCACGGTCCACGTGGGCCACGACGCCTCTCATCTCGGTGACGCCGACACCGTCGTGCACACCGGTGCGATCTGGCCCGAGAACCCGGAGTTCGTGCTCGCCAAGGAGCGCGGCCTGCACGTCATCCATCGTTCACAGGCGCTGCACTGGCTGATCGGATCCCGACGACTGGTGTCCGTCGCGGGCGCGCACGGCAAGACGACGTCGACCGGCATGATCGTGACGGCCCTGCAGGCTCTCGGCGTCGACCCGAACTTCGTCAACGGCGGCGTCATCGAACAGCTGGGCACGTCGAGCGCCACCGGCACCGGCGAGCTGTTCGTGATCGAGGCTGACGAATCGGACGGCACGTTCCTGCTGTACGACACCGCAGTGGCGCTCATCACGAACGTCGACCCCGACCACCTCGACCACTACGGCTCGGACGAGGCGTTCCACGACGCGTTCGTGCGCTTCGCGGACGCCGCGACGGAGGCCGTCGTCATCTCGAGCGATGACCCCGGTGCGCTGCGGGTCGGCGCCGGGCTGTCGCACCCCAATGTGATCACGTTCGGCCTCGCCGAGAACGCGAACGTACGGGTCACCGAGGTGCGCGCTGAGGCAGGCGTGTCCGCCACGATCACTCACGCGGGAGAGAGCGTCCGTCTGCAGCTCGCCGTGCCGGGCCTGCACAATGCGATCAACGCCGCGGGCGCCATCACCGTGCTGCGCGCTCTGGGCTTCGGCTTGGAGGAGTCCGCGCGAGCGATCGAGGGATTCGCCGGCACGGTCCGCCGTCTCGAGAAGCACGGTGAAGAACGTGGCGTCACGGTCTACGACGACTACTCGCACCATCCGACCGAGGTGCGCGCCGCACTCGAGGCCATGCGCTCGATCGCCGGCACCGGGCGCATCATCGCCATCCAGCAGCCGCACACCTACTCGCGCACTCAGCACATGTTCCGGGAGTTCGCGGACGTGCTCGAGACCTATGCCGACCACACGGTGATGCTCGACGTCTACGGCGCGCGCGAAGATCCGGTTCCCGGTGTCACAGGAGAACTGGTCAGCGGCGCCTTCGACGATCAGGCCCACGTGCACTACGTGGCCGACTGGCAGCAGGCCGCCGACTACACGGCGAGCGTCGCGCGCGAGGGCGACTTCGTGATCACCCTCGGCTGCGGCAACGTGTACCAGATCATCCCGCAGGTGCTCGAGTCGCTGCGCGGATCCGCCGAGGGCTGATCCGTGCGTCGGCCCGCTCCGCTCCCGGTCGATCGGGAAAACGCTCGTGAGAAGGAGAAGCCGGCGCGGTCGATCTCCCGAATCCGCGAGATCGAGGAGCCCGTGGATGCGCCGGACACCGTCGACGAGGCCGTCGAATCGGAACAGCCGACCAGCGCCCGCGACGTCTGGCGTGCTGCCCGCGCCAGACGCCGGGCGCTGCGTTCCGAGATCCGTCGATTCACACAGCGGTCCCGTCGGCGCCGCGTCCTCTGGCTGAGCGTCGTCGGCGCGCTGATCCTGCTCATCGGCGGCAGCGTGGCGGCCGCATACAGCCCCCTGTTCGCGGTGCAGAAGATCACGGTCGTCGGCGCGACGACGCTCGACCCGGCGACGGTCGAGTCGGCCCTCGATGCGCAGCTCGGCACGCCGTTGGCGCTCGTCGATACGAGCAAGGTCAAGGCGGCGCTTCTCGCCTTTCCGCTGATCGAGACGTACGCGCTCGAAGCGAAGCCCCCGCACGACCTCACGGTGCGGATCGTCGAGCGCACTCCCGTCGGCGTCATCCGCTCGGACGCCGGCTACACGCTGGTGGATGCTGCAGGGGTCGTGCTGTCCACCACGAGCGACCAGCCCGCCGGGCAGCCGCTGCTCGAGATCACGGGTGGAACCGACTCGCGCGCGTTCGAGAGCGCCGGCCTGGTCGTGCGCTCGCTTCCCGCTGATGTCCGTGCGGCCCTCACCGGCGTTCGTGCGAGCACCGCAGACGACGTGACGCTCACCCTGAGCTCGGGCCTCACGGTCGTGTGGGGGAGCGAGGACGAGTCCGCGCTGAAGGGCGTCACGCTCGCGAGAGCCATCGCGCTGAACCCCGAGGCGTCGACCATCGACGTGACCTCGCCCGAGGTCGCGGTCATCGGCTGACCGGTTTCGTCGGCAAAGGCGCGACACGCCCGCGTCGCTGCGGGCGCGCGCAACCGTGGCGCTTACCTTCGAACAAGAGAAACCGATGCTGGGAAACACTTTACACCTCTAGTTGAGGTTTAAGGTTCACATTCCGATATCGGCCAGAAAACGTAGAAGGCTCGACTATTCGGAGGCCGGCCATGAGCCAGAACCAGAACTACCTCGCCGTGATCAAGGTCGTCGGCGTCGGCGGTGGCGGCGTCAACGCCGTGAACCGCATGATCGACCTCGGCCTCCGCGGAGTCGAGTTCATCGCCGTCAACACGGATGCGCAGGCGCTGCTGATGAGCGACGCCGACGTCAAGCTCGACGTCGGTCGTGAACTCACCCGCGGTCTCGGCGCCGGTGCAGACCCGGAGGTCGGGCGCCGCGCGGCCGAAGACCACGCGGAGGAGATCGAGCAGGCGCTGACCGGCGCCGACATGGTCTTCGTCACCGCAGGAGAGGGCGGCGGCACCGGAACCGGTGGCGCCCCTGTGGTCGCACGGATCGCGAAGTCGATCGGTGCGTTGACCATCGGCGTCGTGACCAAGCCGTTCTCCTTCGAAGGGCGCCGTCGCCAGAGCCAGGCCGAAGCCGGTGTCGCGAAGCTGAAGGAAGAGGTCGACACCCTCATCGTGGTGCCGAACGACCGTCTGCTCGAGATCAGCGACCGGGGCATCTCGATGATCGAGGCCTTCGCCACCGCCGACCAGGTGCTTCTCGCCGGTGTGCAGGGCATCACCGACCTCATCACCACCCCGGGGCTCATCAACCTCGACTTCGCCGACGTCAAGTCGGTCATGCAGGGGGCCGGATCCGCTCTCATGGGCATCGGCTCCGCACGCGGCGCCGACCGCGCGATCAAGGCCGCCGAGCTCGCAGTCGAATCGCCGCTGCTCGAGGCGTCGATCGAGGGCGCGCACGGTGTGCTGCTCTCGATTCAGGGCGGGTCGAACCTCGGGATCTTCGAGATCCACGACGCGGCCGACCTCGTCAAGGAAGCTGCGCACCCCGAGGCGAACATCATCTTCGGAACGGTCATCGACGACACTCTCGGCGACGAGGTGCGCGTCACGGTGATCGCGGCGGGCTTCGACGGTGGCGGGCCCTCTCTGCGCCTCGACCCGATGGTCGTCTCGCGCCCCGAGCCCGCGGTCCTTCCCGAGGTCGCCCTCGCCGAGAGCGCGACCGAGAAGGCGGATGTCGTCGAGGTCGACACCACGCCGCGCTACTCGACGACCAGCATCGAGCCGGCCATCGTCGACGACGACATCGACATCCCTGAATTCCTGAAGTGACCTCGGAGCTGGGAGCGCGGCTGTCGGCGATCGATGAGAAGATCGCCGACGCCGCGCGCCTTGCCGGACGCGATGCGGGCGAGATCACCCGCATCGTCGTCACGAAGTTCCATCCCGCCTCTCTCGTGCGCGACCTGCATGCTCTCGGCGTGCGCGAGGTGGGGGAGAACCGGCAGCAGGAGCTCAGCGCGAAGACCGCTGAGCTCGGCGACCTCGACGACCTGCGCTGGCACTTCATCGGACAGGCGCAGACGAACAAGGCTGCGGCCATCCGTCGCAGTGCCGACGCCGTGCACTCGATCGATCGAGACCGTCTCGCCGATGCGCTGCATCGAGCGGCGGAAGACGACCGCATCCTCGATGTCCTGGTGCAGATCAACCTCACCGACGACCCCGGCCGCGGCGGCGTCGCGCCTGATGCGGCGGCTGCACTGGCAGAGCACGTGCTCTCCCTTCCGTCCCTGCGTCTGCGCGGAGTGATGGCGGTGGCACCCCTCGACGAGGAACCCGCGGCGGCATTCGACCGTCTGCGCACCGTCGCCGACGGCGTCCGCTCCCTCGACCCCGCGGCCGACTGGATCTCGGCGGGGATGACCGGTGACTTCACCGAAGCCATCCTCGCGGGCGCGACACACCTGCGGATCGGTTCCGCAATCACGGGACCCCGGCCGGACCGGGGTTAACCTGTGACAAGACCCGCCCGAATCGTTCGAACCGGAGGACACAATGGGTAACCCGCTGAAGAAGACCATGGTGTATCTCGGCCTCGCCGACGAGGAAGAGGTCTACGAAGAAGAGACGCAGGCCCCGGCCCGCTCGCACCGCGAGCGTGAGCGTGAGCGTGAGGAGCCGGCCCCGGCACCGATCACGCCGCTGCGCCGCCCGGTCGCCGTGCGTCAGCCCGCAGGAGGGGCAGTGAACGAGATTCTCACCGTGCACCCGAAGCAGTACCGCGATGCTCAGCTCATCGCCGAGAGCTTCCGCGAGGGTGTGCCGGTCATCATCAACCTCTCGCAGATGAGCGACGCGGACGCGCGCCGTCTGATCGACTTCGCCAGCGGTCTCTCTCTCGGCCTCTACGGCCGTATCGAGCGCGTCACCTCGAAGGTGTTCCTGCTCTCGCCGGAGAACATCGCGGTGTCCGGTCACGGGGGAATCGCGCACGCAGACGCAGACTCTGCGGGCTTCGATCAGCAGTAACCCCGTGGGGCTCGTCTCACTGATCGCGAGCATCGTCCATCTGGCGCTGCTGTTGTATCTTCTGGTCCTCTTCGCGCGACTCATCCTCGACTACATCCCGATGCTCAATCGTGGATGGCGTCCGAAGGGTGCGGGACTCGTGGCCGCCGAGGTCGTCTACACCATGACCGACCCGCCGATCCGGTTCTTCCGGCGGATCATCCCGCCCTTGCGGCTCGGGACGATATCGCTCGACTTCGGCTTCTCGCTGACCGTCCTGGTCGTGCTGATCCTGATGAACATCGTGCGGATCTTCATCTGACATATCGCCGAGGAGTCCTTCCTGCCTGGGTGTCGCGACATCGCGGCTGACGGATGCGGGGGCTATGCTTGGCTGGCAGGTGCGCGCCCCGGGTTCGCGCCACATAACGAAACGCCGTTCATCGAACTGGCACCGAACTCATCGAAGGAGCCACCATGGCACTTACCCCGGATGACGTCGTCACCAAGCAGTTCCAGCACGTCCGCTTCAAGGACGGGTTCGACCCGGACGAGGTCGACGACTTCCTCGACGAGATCGTCATCGAGTGGCGCAAGGCCCTCGAAGAGAACGCTGAGCTGAAGGCGAAGCTCGCGGCATACGAGTCCGGCGAGGCTGCGGCCGCTCCGGCCGTCGCGCAGGCGCCGACTCCCGCTCCCGTCGTCGAGGCAGCCCCCGCCCCCGCTGCGGAAGCCGCTCCTTCCGGCTCCGCCACGGCGACCGCCGGCATCATCGAACTCGCACAGCGACTTCACGATGAGCACGTCGCCGAGGGCGAGGCGAAGCGCAACCAGCTCATCGCCGACGCCGAGAACGAGGTCAACCGCATCCGCTCCGAGGCCGAGGCCAAGCAGCGTGAAGAGACCGCACGCCACGAGCGCGAGCGCAACACCCTCGAGGCACGGATCACAGAGCTGCGCAACTTCGAGCGCGACTACCGCACGCAGCTGCGCAGCTACATCGAAGGACAGCTCCGCGACCTCGACGAGAAGTCCGCGTCGACGGACTCCACGCCGGTCTCCGCGATCGGTCTGTAAGGCGCCCTCTTGTCAGGACGCCGTCCCCTTCGTCGGTCGGCGGCCGGCACGATCGTTGCGATTCTCGCAGCGATCGTGCTGGCCGCCGATCAGTTTGTGAAGTACCTCACCGTTGCGAACCTGCCGGTCGAAGAACCGGTCCCCGTGCTCGGGGAGTTCCTCCAGCTGTACTTCATCCGTAATTCCGGAGCGGCGTTCTCGCTGGGCTCCGAGGTCACGTGGATCTTCACGATCGCATTGACCGTCGTCGCCGTCGTGATCATCTGGAAGGCCAGCGGACTGCAGTCCCGCCTGTGGGCGGTAGTGCTCGGCTGTCTGCTCGGAGGTGTGCTCGGCAATCTCACCGACCGTCTGTTCCGCGAGCCCGGCTTCGGAGTCGGGCATGTCGTGGACATGATCTCGATGCCGTGGATGCTCCCGGCCATCTTCAACGTCGCCGACATCTTCATCGTGACAGGCATGATCTCCGTCGCACTGCTCGTGGTGTTCGGTCTGCGATTCGACGGCACCCGCGAACGGGATCACGCCGTCGTCGAGACCGATGAGGAGGCCGAGGCTGCTGCGGCTTCCGCTGAGGCTGTCGACACGGATGAAGACGGCCCGTCTCCCGAGATCGACGCCGACGCTGCCGCCGAAGGACGCTGAGGGTGGAGTCGCGGTCGCTTCCCGTCCCCGACGGCCTTGACGGCGTACGTGTCGACGCGGCGCTCTCGAAGATGCTGGGTTTCTCGCGCACCTTCGCCGCCGACGTCGCTGCGGCGGGAGGCGTGAGTCTCGATGGAACGACCCTCGGCAAGTCCGACAAGCTCCGAGCGGGCGGCTGGCTGGATGTCGAGTGGCAGCCGAAGGAGGAGCCGCGGATCGTGCCGATCGCGGTGCCCGAGCTCGGCATCGTGTACGACGACGACGACATCGTCGTGGTCGACAAGCCCACGGGCGTCGCGGCGCACCCTTCGCTCGGATGGGAGGGGCCGACCGTCGTGGGCGCTCTCGCGGCCGCGGGCTTCCGTGTCGCGACGAGCGGCGCCCCGGAGCGCCAGGGCGTCGTGCATCGGCTGGATGTCGGCACGAGCGGTCTCATGGTCGTGGCCAAGACCGAGACGGCGTACACGGCGCTCAAGCGCGCGTTCAAGGAACGCACGGTCGAGAAGATCTATCACGCCGTCGTCCAGGGTCATCCCGATCCGCTGGTCGGAACGATCGACGCGCCGATCGGGCGGCATCCGAACCACTCGTGGAAGTTCGCTGTCACCCCCGACGGCAAGCCGTCCGTGACCCACTATGAGACCCTCGAAGCCTTCCGCGGCGCCTCGTTGCTCGAGATCCATCTCGAGACGGGGCGGACGCACCAGATCCGGGTGCATATGGCCGCGTTGCGGCATCCCTGTGTCGGCGACCCGTTGTACGGCGCCGACCCGACTCTCTCGGCCAAGCTCGGCCTGACCCGGCAGTGGCTGCACGCGCATCAGCTCGCCTTCACTCATCCCGCAACGGGGGAGCGGGTGCAGTTCGAGTCGGCGTACCCGGCCGACTTCGTGCACGCCCTCGAGGTGCTGCGCGCAGGCGAATACTAGAAGCGCGCTCGAGCTGCGGCCTCGACCACGCCGTCGAGAGTCTGCTCCAGGAACTCCACCACGGCCTCGTCGTCGGCTCGCCGATCCACGATCAGCTCGAGCAGAGTGTCTTCGGTGAACGCGACCCAGGCGCGCAAGGCCACGCGGAGGGCAGGCGTATCCGCATTCCCGAGTTCCGTGAACGCCTCGAGAAGCCGCTGAGCGTTCAGCTCGCGGGATTCGTCGACGATCGCCCGCACTTCGGGCGCACCACTGGCGACTCCGCGGATCAGGGATGAGAACGTGCCGCCGTGCTCGCGGACGAAGCCGGCGATGCGCAGCAGGGTGTCGTGCACGCGCTCGCGAGGAGCGAGCTCGGCACGCGGCTCGGTCGCAAGCAGCAGGCTGTCGCGAGCCGTCGTCACGATCGCGCGCTCGACGCCCTGTCTGCTCTCGAAGTAATGGAAGATCAACGCTCTCGACACGCCGGCACGCCTCGCCAGCTCGTCGATCGTGAGCTCATCGAGCGGATGCTCGGCGAGGAACGCCACACCGATCGCGATGAGCTGGGCGCGCCGCTGCTCGGGACTGAGACGGGAACGCGGCTCGGACGTCATGCGAGAAGCCTAACCAGATCGGGTGTTGACTCTGAGTCAATTGCGTTTAGGATCGAGGAGGATCGCGCGTACGGAGTCGTACGCGCGAAAGAGGAGGATCGATGAAGTTCCCGAAAGTCTCGAAGACCCTGTCCAGGGCCACCGCGTCGCACGCGGGGCGCATCACGCTCGTCGCGGTACCGGTGGGCATCATCGCCGCCTCGCTGCTCGGAGGCGTTGCTCAGGGTGCGGTGCCCGTGTCGTTCGCGGTCTCCGGAAGTCAGTTCCAGATCGGCGCCAGCCAGCTCGAGGGCACCGGATTCTCGCAGTACGCGGGCGTGGCGACCGACACGGAGGGTGTCGAGCACACGGTCGCGATCGCGAACATCAAGAGCGCCACTCTCAGCGACCTGTGCCAGTCCGTCATCACTGAGACGCCGCTCGGCACGGTCGGAGTGCTGATCAAGGCGGGCGGGGGCGGCAAGCCGGCGACGGCCACCGACCTGCAGATCGGCATGACGGGGTTGAAGGGCGATGCTTCATTCGGCCAGATCCGCATCGGCGTCGACGCGTCGACGGTCAACACCGACGCCAAGGGCAGCGCCGGCGACTTCGCGCAGGATTCCGACACGATCTCGATCGCGAACCTCCAGCAGACGGCATGGAGCACTCAAGCATCCGTGTTCACACTCACGGGGATGACTCTCGAGCTCACGGACGGCTCGCAGGGATGCTTCTGAACGGAGCGGATGCTGTGACGGAGGAAGACGTGGCCTCATCCGCGTCCACGACCGGAGGGTTCCGGGCATGGCGTCGACAGCGGCCGTTCATCGGCGGGCTGCTGATCGCGATCGGCGGAGTGGAGATGTTCTTCTCCGGGCAGCTCGACATCGGACACCTGCACGTGCAGATGGGCATCGAGGGTATGCAGGCGACGATCATCCCGATCGTGCTGCTGCTTCTCGGCGTTCTCGCGATCTCCATGCCCGCGCACCACATCTTCTACGGCGTGATCGCCCTCGCGGTATCGATCTACTCGCTGATCGGCGTCAACCTCGGCGGCTTCCTCATCGGGATGCTGTTGTCGACCGTGGGCGGTATCCTCGTGGTCGCCTGGATGGGGCCGAAGGCCATGGCATCCGATGTCGGAGGAGACGCAGAACAGGCGACGTCGACGTGATCCGCCGACGCATGGGCGTCGCGGCTGCTCTTGTCGCGGTGATGGTGGCGACGCCGCTCACATTGGGGGCGGCATCCGCGCCGGGTATGCGTGACGCCGGAATCTGCATCCCGCTGATCTATTGCCCGCAGCCGACGCCTACTCCCACGCCGACGACGCCTGGCACGCCGACGACGCCCACGACGCCGGTGCTCCCGATCGACCCGACCGCTCCGGTCGATCCGTCGACGCCGGTCGTCCCTTCCGATCCTCAGGCGCCGCAGGCGCCCGTAGAGCCTGTCGAGGCGCCGGTCGACGCCGGAGCGCCGGTGTTCACCGGAACGCCGGCGTCGATGGGGTCTGAGTCGTTGTCGTTCACGGGACTCAGCGGCATCTCGATCGTGAGCGTGCCCACGGTCGACGGCGGCAGCATCCGCGCGCTCAAGATCAGTGCCGACTCCATCACTATCAAGGGATTCTCGCTCACCGTCCGCCCGCCGGACGGGCCGGGGCTCGTCACGACTGCCGACACGATGTCGCTGCAGGGCGATGTGTCGGTCTACATCGGATCGATCAGCGCCTCGTCGATGGGTGGAGCGCCGTTGACGATCGGGACCGACACGCCGCCGCCTCTGACGGACGTCGAGCCGGGACTGTTGAACGTGAGCATGGGACTTGTGGGCAGCATCGCCGATCTCATCACCTATTCGAATACGGATCAGAGGATCGTCGAGGCGGAGTAGTCCGCCATGTCGGTGGTGAGGGCCACACTGGATGCATGAGCATCGAGGTGCGCCCCGCCACCGATTTCGACGATGTCGCGACGCTGGTCGGGCCGAAGAACCCCGCGTCCAACGTGTGCTTCTGCTTGAGCTATCGGATCGGCAGCAAGGAGAACGTCGCTCTGCGGGGGAAGGCCAGGGCCGATCGCGTGAGAGAGCTGTGCGATCAGGATCCGCCGCCAGGCGTGATCGCCTATCTCGACGGCGAACCAGTAGGGTGGGCGGCGCTTCACCCGCGGCGAGACACGAGCTTCGCCCGCAACCGCCTCATCCCGCATGTCGATGATCTCGATGTGTGGTCGCTCTGGTGCTTCCGGGTACGACCCGGACACCGCAAGCAGGGCGTATCGCATTCTCTGATCGAGGGGGCGATCGCTTTTGCGCGTGAGCGTGGGGCGCCTGCGCTCGAGGGCTATCCGGTCGACAACGCAGGGGAGAAGGTGAACTTGACGATGGCGTACGCCGGCACCCGCTCGCTTTTCGAGTCGGCCGGCTTCTCCAAGGCCGCCGATACCGGTTCGGTGCTCGACGGTTTCCCGCGGGTGCTGATGCGGCTCGATCTGAGGTGAATCTCACGCGAATCGAGAAACCGTGAACTCATCGGAGACGCTCAGACAATAGACAGTGTGAGCACAGACAGCGAGATCATCAGACGATCTCTAGACCAGCCGGCCGCGTTTGCCGAGCTCTTCGACCGGCATGCGCGCGCGGTGAACGCATTCGCCGCGTATCGGGTCGGCCGGAGTGCTGCCGAGGACGTGCTGAGCGAGACGCTCCTGGTCGCATTCCGCCGGCGGGCGGACTTCGATTCAGGCGTGGAGTCGGCCCTGCCCTGGCTGCTCGGCATCGCGTCTCGGCTGATCCGCAGGCATCGAGCCGTCGAGGCCAAGCACTGGCAGTCGTTTGCCGCGTCGATCACTCAACAGGACCATTCCTCCCTGGGTGGGCTGGACGAGGCCATGAGCCGCGTGGATGCGGAGCGCGAGGTCGCGACGATGAAGATCCGTATCGCCGCATTGGCGCCGCGGGACCGGGAGACGCTGCTGCTCTATGCCTGGCACGGACTGAGCTATGAGGAGATCTCCGAGGCGCTCGGTGTGCCCGTCGGCACAGTGAGATCGCGGTTGAACCGCGTTCGGAAGAGGCTGGACTCCGGTCGGAGGATCCGGGCATTCGACAAGCAGGAGCAGAAGGGAGAGACCGTTGGACGTGTTTGAGAAGGTTCAGGAGATCAGGCCTGAGATCGAGGGCGACGACGAGAACCTCGTGGCTGCGCGGATGCTGCTGCTGAAGGAGATCCAAGCGGCAAGCAAGCCCGCTCGAGTTAAGGCGGCGCGTCGCCCATGGATCGTTGCCGGCTCTCTGATCGGCGGAGGCGTGGCCGTGACCGCCGGTGTGATTCTTGGATCGATGATCGCAACCCCAGAGCCTGTGCCCCATGCGAATCCGACGCACCGACCCATGCACAGTGCGGAACCTACGCAACCCCCGCTGGAGTCGTCACCAGTTCCTGAGCCGCTGACGGTGGAGGGCGTGCTCATGGGCGCAGCGAGCGCCTCCGCAGCTTACGAGACTCCTGTCGCCGGTCCTGGGCAGTATCTCAAGATTGAGCACCAGATGCGCCAACTCGTTCTCTGGTCGCCGGAGGAGCCCGTGAATGCAACTCGCGAACAGGCGACGGCGGGATGGGTGGTCACCAGCGCCTACACCTCGTACATACCTGCCTCGGTGTCCGACGACTGGGTTGACGTGTTCAATGCCCAGAAGTCCGTCGTCGAACTATACGGCGCCGATGCCGCTGCACAATCGGAGCGATGGCTTGCGGACTTCTCATGGATGCAGGAGTCCATACAGCGCACCCCCGGGGGGTCAGGGTCCTCGAATGCCAGCATTGCGACCTATCCAATGATGCCGCGCGATCCGGCTGCACTGCTCGAGTGGACGCGGAGCTCATTGGGACTTCACGACAGCATGGACGATGACGCCCTCATCGCGAACTCCCTTATCCAGGAGCTGCAGTTGAACGCCGCTCCGGCGGATCTGCGTTCCGCGATGTTCGGCGCGCTCAGCATGGTGCCGGGAGGGCGGATCGACAGTGCAAACGACAACGCCATCACGCTGAGCTTCTTGACCAACGCAGCGCAAGAGCGGCGCGATGCGATCGAGATCGACACGCGCACGGGCCTTGTTCTTCAGTATGCGGTCACCTTCGGCGAAGGGGCGAGCGGGGCAGTCGTGCCAGACGAGGTGCCGGACTACGTGACCGTTCGCACGGTCACCGTCGTCGACGACGCTCCCTGAGCCGAGATCGATACGGAACCGGCGCCGTTGAGACTTAGGGGTGGCCAGGACTCCGAGATCATGCGACGGCCCTTGGGGCATCCTCGGGCGTTTGCTGCAGGGAGTGACAAGCCCGGCACCGACCTCCGGTGTCGGGGCTCAGCCGTAGACTCGAAGCATGGCTTCAGACTCCTTCGTGCACCTGCATGTCCACAGCGAATACTCCATGCTGGACGGTGCGGCGAAGATCGGGGCGATGACCCAGGCGGCCGCCGAATACGGGATGCCGGCGATCGCCGTGACCGACCACGGGAACACCTTCGCGGCGTTCGAGTTCTACCGCGCTGCGCAGGCCGCGGGCGTCAAACCGATCATCGGCCTCGAGGCCTATGTGACCCCCGGAACGCACCGCAGCGACAAGTCGCGCGTGCAGTGGGGCTCGCCCGACCAGAAGAGCGACGACGTCTCGGGTGCCGGCGCCTACACGCACATGACGATGTGGAGCCAGAGCACGCAGGGCATGCACAACCTGTTCCGGCTGAGCTCGCGGTCGAGCATGGAGGGCTACTACTTCAAGCCCCGCATGGACCGCGAACTGCTCCAGACCTACGGCAAGGGCCTGATCGCCACCACCGGCTGCCCGTCGGGGGAGGTGCAGACGCGCCTGCGGCTGGGGCAGTACGACGCGGCGCGCGCGGCCGCCGCCGAGTTCCAGGACATCTTCGGCAAGGAGAACTACTTCGCCGAGATCATGGATCACGGGCTCTCCATCGAGCGCCGCGTCATGACGGATCTGCTTCGACTGTCGAAGGATCTCGGCATCCCACTGGTCGCCACCAACGACTCTCACTACACGCACCAGCACGAGGCCGACGCGCACGCCGCTCTCCTCTGCGTGCAGTCCGGTTCGACCCTCGACGATCCGAACCGGTTCAAGTTCGACGGCGACGGCTATTACATCAAGACCGCCGCCGAGATGCGCCAGATGTTCCGCGACCACCCCGAGGCTTGCGACAACACGCTGCTGATCGCCGAGCGGTGCGAAGTCGAGTTCAACACCTCCGCGAACTTCATGCCGCGATTCCCGGTGCCCGACGGCGAGACAGAAGACAGCTGGCTCGTCAAAGAGGTCGAGAACGGCTTGCACTACCGGTACCCGAACGGCATCCCCGACAAGGTCCGCAAGCAGGCCGAGTACGAGACCGACATCATCCTGCAGATGGGATTCCCGGGCTACTTCCTCGTCGTCGCCGACTTCATCAACTGGGCGAAGGACAACGGCATCCGCGTCGGCCCTGGCCGCGGATCCGGCGCAGGCTCCATGGTCGCGTACGCCATGAAGATCACCGACCTAGACCCGCTCGAGCACGGGCTCATCTTCGAGCGCTTCCTCAACCCCGATCGCGTCTCGATGCCCGACTTCGACGTCGACTTCGACGACCGTCGCCGCGGCGAGGTGATCGACTACGTCACCCAGAAGTACGGCTCCGAGCGCGTGGCGCAGATCGTGACCTACGGCACGATCAAGTCCAAGCAGGCGCTGAAGGATGCCGGCCGAGTGCTCGGCTTCCCGTTCAGCATGGGGGAGCGGCTGACCAAGGCGATGCCGCCGCCCGTGATGGGCAAGGACATGCCGCTCGACGGCATGTTCGACTCGGCGCACCCCCGCTACAAGGAAGCCAGCGAGTTCCGCGCCCTCATCGAGACCGACCCCGAGGCGAAGACGGTCTTCGACCGCGCCCTCGGCCTCGAGGGGCTGAAGCGTCAGTGGGGCGTGCACGCGGCCGGCGTGATCATGTCGTCCGAGCCCCTGCTCGACATCATCCCGATCATGCGCCGCGAGCAGGACGGTCAGATCGTCACGCAGTTCGACTACCCGTCGTGCGAGACGCTCGGCCTGATCAAGATGGACTTCCTGGGGCTGCGGAACCTCACGATCATCTCGGATGCGCTCGACAACATCCGGATGAACCGCGGCGAGGAACTCGACCTCGAGCACCTCGCCCTCGACGACCGCGCGGTGTACGACCTGCTCGGCAAGGGCGACACGCTCGGAGTGTTCCAGCTCGACAGCCCGCCGCTTCGGTCGCTGATGCGCCTGATGAAGCCCGACACCTTCGGTGACATCTCAGCCCTCATCGCGCTGTACCGGCCGGGCCCCATGGGGGCGAACTCGCACACGAACTACGCGCTGCGCAAGAACGGCCAGCAGGAGATCACCCCGATCCACCCCGAGCTCGAAGAGCCGCTTGCCGAGATCCTGCAGGAGTCCTACGGCCTGATCATCTATCAGGAGCAGGTCATGGCCATCGCGCAGAAGGTCGCCGGGTTCAGTCTCGGCCAGGCAGACATCCTCCGTCGCGCGATGGGAAAGAAGAAGAAGTCCGAGCTGGACAAGCAGTACGAGGGCTTCTCAGGGGGCATGAAGGAGCGCGGCTTCGGCGAGGGGGCCATCAAGGCGCTGTGGGACATCCTGCTGCCGTTCTCCGACTACGCCTTCAACAAAGCGCACTCGGCCGCCTACGGTCTCGTCTCGTACTGGACGGCCTACCTCAAGGCCCACTATCCCGCCGAGTACATGGCGGCTCTCCTCACGAGCGTCGGCGACTCCAAAGACAAGATGGCGCTCTACCTGAACGAGTGCCGTCGCATGGGCATCAGAGTCCTCCCGCCCGACGTCTCCGACTCGATCAACTTCTTCGCCGCCGTCGGCGACGACATCCGCTTCGGGCTGGGTGCAGTGCGCAACGTCGGTAGCAACGTCGTCGACGGCATCGTGAAGGCGCGCAAGGACGAGCGGTTCACGTCGTTCCACCACTTCCTCGACAAGGTGCCGCTGCACGTCGCGAACAAGCGCACGGTCGAGTCCCTCATCAAAGCGGGGGCCTTCGACTCGATGGGAGACACCCGCCGCGCGCTCATGGAGATCCATGAGGATGCGGTGGAGGCCGCAGTCGACCGCAAGCGGAACGAGGCGCAGGGAGCCATCGGCTTCGACTTCGACAGTCTCTACGACGAGATGGAGGAGGCGCCGCCCGCGAAGGTGCCCGATCGTCCGGAGTGGATCAAGAAGGACAAGCTCGCGTTCGAGCGTGAGATGCTCGGCCTGTACGTGTCCGACCACCCGCTCGCGGGCCTCGAGGTCCCGCTGGCGAAGCACGCGTCGATCTCGATCCACGACCTCAACAACTCGGAGGACATGCAGGACGGCGATCAGGTGACGGTCGCGGGCCTCGTGACGAGCGTGCAGCACCGCGTGGCGAAGGCCAGCGGCAACCCCTACGGCATGATCACGGTCGAGGACTTCAACGGCGAGGTGACGGTCATGTTCATGGGCAAGACCTACACCGAGTTCCAGCACGTCCTCCAGCAGGATTCGATCCTGGCCGTTCGGGGGCGTGTGTCCCGACGCGACGACGGCCTCAACCTGCATGCGCAGTCGGCCTTCGCGCCGGACATCGGCTCCTTCGACGCATCGGGGCCGCTCGCTCTCGTGCTCGCCGAGCAGCGGGCCACGGAACGCGTGATGAACGAACTCGCCGAGGTGCTCCGTCGACACAACGGCGACACCGAGGTCGTGCTGCGCGTGCACCGAGGCGGCACGGCGAAGGTGTTCGACGTTCCCATGCCCGTCAAGGTCTCCGCCGATCTCTTCGGCGATCTCAAGTCGCTTCTCGGGCCCTCCTGTCTGGGATGACCTCGCTCGGCCTGCGGGCGACGTTGCCGCAGACCGAGCGGTCATGAAGCGACACCGACAACCATTTCCTGAGCATGCTCTCCGGCGCACCCGGTAGTATCGGGTCGCGTTGGGCGCGCCCCATCTCGCAGGTGCCGCGCCCGGACGAAAGGACCACTCTCATGAGTACGGACTTCCCCCTCCGCAATGACGAGAACCCCGAAGAGGACGTCGTCTCCGCCCCCGTCGACGACGAGGCCTTCATCGACGACGGCGTCCTGTACGACGACGAGGTGACGCCGGAGTACGGCATCCTCGGGTTCACGCTGCGCGAGCTGCTGATCGTCGGCGTCTGGATCGTGCACTTCGTGTTGTCGTTCTTCCCGATCGTCGTGAACTCTTCGCTCTGGTCGACGGGCATCGAATGGGTGCTGCCCGTCGGTGTTCCCACGGCTGCGGTCTTCCTGTTGGTGCTGCGGCGGTTCTCGCCCGACGGCATCCGTCGTGTCGGCTCGCTCGGGATCGACCAGTTCGCCTCCGTCGCCTTCTCGGTGGCGGCCATCGTCCTGGTCGGGCGGTTGTGGCTCGCGATCGCCGGAGCGATCGGCAGCGGGTTCTGGGCGCTGAGCTGGAGCGGTATCGCGCTCGTCGTGACCTCGCTCGCGCTCGTGGCGCTGACGGTCTTCGCGCCGATCATCCCCGGCCTCAAGGAGGACTTCCAGGGACGGCTCGTCACGCTTGCGCACCGCGCGGCGAACCCCGTGCGCCCGGTCATCGCCCGCCCCCGCCCCGAGCCTGTGGCCGTGGCGGCTCCGGCGGCCGCGCCGGAGAACGCCCCCCTGGACGTCGAGCTCTCGGGTGCGAACGCGACGGACGAGATCGCTCGCGTCGACATCGCCTCGCAGGTCCCGCTGTCCGCTCACGCCTCCGGTGGCGGGATCGGCACCGAGCAGGTCGTTCCCGATGAGGACTACACACCCGCATACTCGCGCCGATCGTCGAGCGAGGACATCGCCTACGACACCGACAGCATCGTCGCGCTGGTCACCCCCGAGACGGATGCCGTCGAGCCGATCGCTCAGACCGTCGCACCGGAACCGACCGCTGAGACCTGGACAGTCCAGGCTGCGGCCGCTGAGACCGCAGTCGTCGAGCCCGCAACCGAGCCCGCGGCCGCCGAACCGGCCGTCGAAGAGATCGACGTCGAGGCCACCAACCCGCGATACGCCGCCGCTGAACAGCAGCCCTTCTGGATCCTCGCGCCCACCGAGCGAGACGTGCACGACGAGCGCGGCGAGGCCATCTTCCAGATCGGACCGACGGCGTGGGCTCTCGTGATCGAAGACCGCGGCGGTGCCTACGTCGTGCGTCATGACGACGGGCGCATCGGCTACCTGCACGACATCTCCGACATCACGAAGGGCTGACGCGTTTGCGCACCATCGATCTGCGAGGGCGAGAGCTCTCGCCCTCCGACATGCTCGCGGCCGTTCCCCGCGCCGCTCAGGCGCGCGCGGAAGCGCTCGACACCGCCGCTCGCATCGTCGAGGACGTCCGCAACAGGGGTGAGCAGGCACTGCGCGAGCAGGCCGATCGCTTCGACCGCGTGTCGGGGCACGAGATCCGGGTCCCGAAAGAGCACATCGCCGAGGCGCTGGCTACGGTGGATTCCGGGGTCCGCGCGGCGCTCGAAGAAGCCATCCGCCGCGTGCGCCTCGCCTCGGCCGCCCAGGTGCCCGAATCCCGCACCACCGAGATCGGGCCCGGTGCCGTCATCACGCAGCGCTGGCAGCCAGTCGCTCGCGCGGGGGTCTACATCCCCGGGGGCAAAGCGCCGCTGTCGTCCAGCGTCGTGATGAACGTGGTGCCGGCACAGGTCGCGGGTGTGACCGTGGTGGCGCTGGCCTCTCCGCCTCAGGCGGCGTTCGGCGGACGCGTGCACCCGACGATCCTCGCCGCCGCGGGATTGCTCGGCATCGACGAGGTCTACGCGATCGGGGGAGCGGGGGCAATCGGCGCGCTCGCCTACGGCGTCGAAGAACTCGGTCTCGACCCGGTCGATGTGGTCTCGGGCCCCGGCAACAACTACGTCGCCTCAGCGAAGCGTGCCGTCGCCGGCGTGGTCGGCACGGACTCCGAAGCCGGAGCCACTGAGATCCTCATCGTCGCGGACGCCTCGGCTGATCCCCGTCTCATCGCCGCCGACCTCATCAGCCAGGCCGAGCACGACGAGCAGGCCTCCGCGGTTCTCGTCACCGACTCGCCGGAACTCGCGGAGCGTGTCGCAACGGAGATCTCGGAGCGCGCGGCGAGGACTCGGCACGCGGAGCGCGTCGCCGTCTCTCTGGCCGGCGAGCAGTCGGCGATCGTGCTCGTCGACGACCGCGCCATGGCCACCGCCTTCAGCAACGCCTATGCGCCCGAGCACCTCGAGCTGCACATCGAGGGCGCGGAGGAGGTGGCATCCGCGTTCACCAGCGCCGGTGCGGTCTTCGTCGGCGACCAGACCCCGGTGAGCCTGGGCGACTACATGGCGGGCAGCAACCACGTCCTCCCGACGGGGGGACAGGCGCGGTACGCTCCGGGACTCGGCGCCTACACGTTCCTTCGTCCGCAGCAGGTCATCCGATACGACCACGCCGCGCTCGCGCAGGTGCGGTCGGGGGTGGTCTCCCTCGCCGCGGCCGAGGTCCTCCCTGCGCACGGTGAGGCCGTCGAAGCGCGCTTCACGGATCCGTCGTCCGACTGAGCGGGTACGCTGAGACACCATGCACTGCCCCTTCTGCCGCCACTCCGATTCGCGAGTCATCGATTCGCGCACCAGCGATGACGGACTCTCGATCCGTCGTCGCCGACAGTGCCCCGAATGCGGCGGCCGCTTCACGACCACCGAGACGGCGAGCCTCAACGTGATCAAGCGAAGCGGCGTCATGGAGCCGTTCAGCCGTGACAAGGTGATCTCGGGCGTGCGCAAGGCCTGCCAGGGCCGTCCGGTCACGGAGGGCGACCTCGCGGTGCTCGCGCAGAAGGTCGAGGAGGCGGTGCGACAGACCGGTGTCTCGCAGCTCGACGCGAACGAGATCGGTCTGGCGATCCTCGGTCCGCTGAGAGACCTCGACGAGGTCGCATACCTGCGGTTCGCGAGCGTCTATCAGGCGTTCGACTCGCTCGAGGATTTCGAGAGCGCGATCTCCGACCTGCGCGCCGATCATCTGAAGGCTCCTCGAGCCGAGTAGACCCGCCACGCGACCGGTAATCTGGCAGTGATGTATCCGCTGCTCTTCCGCGCTGTCCTCTCGCGCTTCGACCCCGAGTTCGCCCACCACGCCGGCATGGCGGTGATCCGCGTCCTCGGCGTGCCGCCGTTCTCCTGGGTGACGAGCGCACTGACCAAGCCTGACCGCTCGCTTTCCGTCGATGCGCTGGGACACACGTTCCCCTCGCCGTTCGGAATCGCCGCGGGCTTCGACAAGAACGCCGTCGGCGTGCGCGGACTCGCAGCGCTCGGCTTCGGCCACGTCGAGATCGGCACCGTCACGGCGATCCCGCAGGAGGGCAACCCCAAGCCGCGCCTGTTCCGCCTGATCGAGGACCGCGCGGTGATCAACCGCATGGGCTTCAACAACGATGGAGCGGATGCTGCCGCGCGCCGCCTCGCGAAGCTGCGACGCGGTGCTCCGAACACCATCATCGGGGTGAACATCGGAAAGAGCCGCGTCGTCGAGGTCGAGAACGCGACGGCCGACTACGTCGCGTCAGCGACCAGACTCGCTCCGCTTGCCGACTATCTGGCGGTGAACGTGTCATCGCCGAACACGCCAGGGCTCCGCGGGCTCCAGGCGGTCGAGACCCTCGCGCCGCTGCTGCGGGCGGTCAAGAACGCATCAGGGAGCACGCCGCTCCTGGTGAAGATCGCTCCCGACCTCGCAGACGAGGAGATCACCGCGATCGCCGAGATGGCCGTCGCGGAGGGACTCGCCGGCATCGTCACCCACAACACCACGATCTCCCGCGACGGGCTGCGCACCGATGCCGCGACCGTCGAGTCGGCTGGTGCCGGCGGCCTCTCCGGGGCTCCGCTCAAGGCGCGTTCCCTCGAGGTGCTGCGGCTCGTGCGCTCGGTCGTGCCTGCCGAGTTCTGCGTGATCGCGGTCGGCGGTGTCGAGACTCCGGCCGATGTGCAGGAACGACTCGACGCGGGCGCCACCCTCGTGCAGGGATATACGGCCTTCCTCTACCGCGGGCCGTTCTGGGGACGCGAGATCAACAGAGGACTCCGCCGGCGCTGAGCCCTGGTCGCCGAGACGACGATGCCCCGTGCTCGAGCGAGCACGGGGCATCCGTCTGCCTGAAGGTCGGAGGTCAGGCGGGGCGTTCGCCGCGCTTGACCTGGGGTTTCGGCAGGCGCATGAATCGCATCTGCAGAGAGCGCATGGCGGCGTACCAACCCAGGCCGCGCTCCAGGCGCTCCTTGCCGAACTTCGCCGCGGCCTTGGTCTTCACGCGCCATCCGAGCAGGATCATCCCGCCGATCGCCAGAACCAGATAGCCCATCATCACGAGGTAGGCCCACGCCCCGACGGAGACGCCGCCGATCGCCCAGGCGGGGGGCAGCAGCGACACGAGGATGACGAGCACCATGATGCCCATCACGAACTCGGCGGGGTGCCAGCCGGAATCCACGTAGTCGCGCACCCAACGGCGCTGCGGACCCTTGTCCCGAACGGGAAGGTACTTCTCCTCGCCGGCGGCGAGGCCGGCCTGGGCGCGGTTGCGGCGCTCGTTCATCTCTGCCTTGGCCGCAGCGCGAGCCTCTTTGGTGTTCGCGACGAGCGGTCGGCGGCGTGCCGCCTCCTGCTCCGCGCGGGTCGGCGTCGCGCGTCCCTTGCCGACGGCCGTCTCAGGGGGGTCGTCGTTCGATGGAGGGGAAGCAGGGGTAGTGGGCACGAGGTTCCTCGGTTCGATTGCGGTGGATCACCTTAAGATTACTCGCATGACCTCTCCTGCTCTCCCCAGCGACAACGACCAGGCGATCCGGGAAGCGGTGGCGACCGGCATCCCGGCCGCTCTCAGCGATCTCGGCGACCTCGTCCGCATTCCCGGCATGGCATGGCCCGCCTTCGACCAGACGCAGCTGCAGCGCAGTGCGGATGCCGTGGCCGCACTGGCGGAGGGCACCGGCGTGTTCGACGAGGTGCGCGTGCTGCGCGCGGCGATCCCCGGCACCGATGAGCACGGTCAGCCGGCTGTTCTGGCTCGACGGGCAGCGCGAGGCGGCAAGCCCACCATCCTCCTGTACGCGCACCACGACGTGCAGCCGCCCGGAGCGGATGAGCTCTGGGAGACTCCGCCGTTCGAGCCGACGGTGCGGGACGGGCGGCTGTACGGGCGCGGCGCCGCGGATGACAAAGCGGGAATCATGGCCCACATCGCCGCGATCCGCGCCGTCGCGGAGACGCTCGGCGATGATCTCGATCTCGGCATCGCGATGTTCATCGAGGGGGAGGAGGAATACGGCTCCCGCTCGTTCGCGCAGTTCCTCTCCGACAACAAGGAGGCGCTCCGCGCCGACGCGATCGTCGTGGCCGACTCCGGGAACTGGGACTCCTCGACCCCCGGGCTGACCGTCTCGCTCCGGGGCAACGCGCGGTTCACACTGCGCGTGCGCACCCTCGATCACGCCTCCCACTCCGGCATGTACGGGGGAGCAGCGCCCGACGCGATGATGGCGACGATCCAGCTGCTGTCGACGCTGTGGAACGACGACGGCTCTGTCGCGGTCGAGGGAATGACGGTGCGAGACGCCGATACGCCTGAGTACAGCGAGGAGACCCTGCGAGACGAGGCGGGCTTCCTGCCGGGAACCGCGCCGATCGGCGACGGCACGATCCTCAGCCGGATCTGGAACAAGCCTGCCGTGACCGTCATCGGGATCGACGCCACCAGCGTGGCCCAGGCATCCAACACCCTCCTCCCCGAGGTCACGGTGGTGATCAGCTCCCGCGTCGCGCCCGGACAGACCGGTGAAGACGCGTATCGCGCGCTGGAGGCGCACCTGCGTCGGCATGCCCCCTACGGCGCGGAGCTCACGTTCTCCGATCTGGATCTCGGCGACGGATTCCTGGTCGACACCAGTGGCTGGGCCGTGGCACTGACCCGGGACGCCATGCGCGACGCGTATGGCGCGGCGCCGGTCGATCTCGGTGTCGGGGGGTCGATCCCGTTCATCGCCGATCTCGTCCGGGAGTTCCCCGAGGCGCAGATCCTCGTCACCGGTGTCGAGGACCCGTACTCCCGGGCGCACAGCCCGAACGAGTCGCTGCACCTCGAGACGTTCCGCAACGCGGTCGCGACCGAGGCGCTGATGCTGTCTCGGATGAACGACATCGCACGCTGACCCTGCAGGGCGCACCTGCGGGTAAAATCTGAACAACAGCCGTGCGCGAGCGCGGCCCGGCAGAAGGAGCAACATGAGCGACACCACCCTGACCGCAGCAGAAACCACCAGCGCACACGGCGTGAGCCTCACCGACGCCGCGGCGACCAAGGTGAAGAACCTCCTCGAGCAGGAGGGTCGCGACGACCTCCGTCTTCGCGTGGCCGTGCAGCCCGGCGGATGCTCCGGCCTGATCTACCAGCTGTACTTCGACGAGCGCTTCCTCGAGGGTGACGAGACCGTCGATTTCGACGGTGTCGAGGTCATCGTGGATAACATGAGCGTCCCGTATCTCGACGGTGCATCCATCGATTTCAAGGACACGATCTCGGAGCAGGGCTTCACGATCGACAACCCGAACGCGGCCGGTTCCTGCGCCTGCGGCGACAGCTTCCACTGAGCGGATCACCCTCGGTCAACCTGCGTGGTTGGCATGAATCAGGTGTGAGGTTGCCCTAGACTTGGGTGTGCCCTGTCCGCAATCTGAAAGGTGCATCGTGCCCTCGAAACGCCGCCTTCGTTGGGCCGCACTCCCTCTGGGAGTCGTGGCAGCTGTGGCTCTGGCCGGTTGTACAACCGCCGAGCAGCACGGCTATCTCCCGGGCTTCGTGGAGGGTGGACCTGCAGCCACCAACCAGACCGAACGCGTGTCGTCGCTCTGGGTGAACTCCTGGATCGTCCTCCTCGCCGTCGGTGTGATCACCTGGGGCCTGATGGGCTGGGCCGCGATCGCCTACCGCCGTCGCAAGGGCCAGACCGGCCTCCCGGTGCAGATGCGCTACAACATGCCGATCGAGATCTTCTACACGATCGTGCCGCTCATCCTCGTCGTCGGAATGTTCTTCTTCACGGCGCGTGACCAGGCTGAGATCGAGGCCAAGTGGGACAACCCCGACGTCGAGATCACCGCGATCGCCAAGCAGTGGGCGTGGGACTTCCAGTACGACGGCGAGAAAGAGGACAACTCCGACGCCGTGTGGACCATGGGCATCCAGGCCCAGCCGAACGCGAACGGCGACATCGACCAGTCGCAGCTGCCCACTCTGGTGCTGCCGGTCGACAAGAAGGTCACGATCAACCTGCAGTCGCGTGACGTCATCCACTCCTTCTGGATCATCGACTTCCTCTACAAGAAGGACATGTACATCGGGAAGGACAACTCCTGGTCGTTCATCCCGACCCGCGAGGGCGAGTACAAGGGCAAGTGCGCCGAGCTCTGCGGCGAATACCACTCGATGATGCTGTTCAACGTCAAGGTCGTCTCGCAGGCCGAGTACGACGCCTACCTCCAGTCGCTCGAGGAGAAGGGCAACACCGGCGACATCACGGACGCATACGACCGCCTGTCGAACTACCCGGGCACGACCGAGAAGACCGACTCCACGGAAGGAGAGGAGTAAGCCATGTCGACCACTGAAGCACCCCGCACCGACGAGGCCTCCCACTCCCGACCGACGACCCTGCCCGCGCGCCAGGCCGCTCTCATGAGCTCCTCGCGCGTCGAGCAGAAGGGCAACATCGTCGTCAAGTGGATCACCTCCACCGACCACAAGACGATCGGGTACATGTACCTCATCGCCTCGGTGCTGTTCTTCCTCCTCGGTGGCGTGATGGCTCTGATCATCCGCGCCGAGCTGTTCGCTCCGGGGATGCAGATCGTCCCCACCAAGGAGCAGTACAACCAGCTGTTCACGATGCATGGCACGATCATGCTGCTGATGTTCGCGACGCCGCTGTTCGCCGGCTTCGCCAACGCCATCCTGCCGCTGCAGATCGGCGCTCCCGACGTCGCGTTCCCTCGTCTGAACGCCTTCGCCTTCTGGCTGTTCCTGTTCGGCTCGACCATCGCGGTCGCCGGCTTCCTCACGCCCCAGGGTGCGGCCTCGTTCGGATGGTTCGCCTATCAGCCGCTCGCAAGCGCCTCGTTCTCGCCCGGCGCGGGTGGGAACCTGTGGATGCTGGGTCTGGGAATCTCCGGTTTCGGAACGATCCTCGGCGCGGTGAACTTCATCACCACGGTCATCACCATGCGTGCACCGGGCATGACCATGTGGCGCATGCCGATCTTCTCGTGGAACACGCTCATCACGAGCCTCCTGATCCTCATGGCGTTCCCCGTGCTGGCGGCGGCGATCTTCGCCGCCGGCGCCGACCGTGTGCTGGGCGCGCACATCTACGACCCGGCGAACGGCGGCGTGCTGCTGTGGCAGCACCTGTTCTGGTTCTTCGGCCACCCCGAGGTGTACATCATCGCGCTGCCGTTCTTCGGCATCGTGTCCGAGATCTTCCCGGTCTTCAGCCGCAAGCCGATCTTCGGGTACAAGACCCTCGTCTACGCGACGATCGCGATCGCGGCGCTGTCGGTCGCGGTGTGGGCTCACCACATGTACGTCACCGGCTCGGTGCTGCTGCCCTTCTTCGCGGTCATGACGATGCTCATCGCCGTTCCGACGGGCGTGAAGATCTTCAACTGGATCGGCACACTTTGGCGCGGATCGGTCACGTTCGAGACTCCGATGGTCTTCGCCCTCGGCTTCCTCGTCTCGTTCGTGTTCGGCGGTCTGACCGGCGTGATCCTCGCGGCCCCGCCGCTGGACTTCGCGCTCTCGGACTCGTACTTCGTCGTCGCGCACTTCCACTACGTGGTGTTCGGCACCGTCGTGTTCGCGATGTTCGCCGGCTTCTACTTCTGGTGGCCCAAGTGGACCGGACGGATGCTCAACGAGCGTCTCGGCTACATCCACTTCTGGATGCTGTTCATCGGCTTCCACATGACGTTCCTCATCCAGCACTGGCTGGGCGTCGAGGGCATGGTGCGCCGCTACGCGGACTACTCGTCCTACGACAACTTCACGTGGCAGAACCAGGTGTCGACGATCGGTGCGATCATCCTCGGCGCGTCGATGCTGCCGTTCTTCCTGAACGTGTGGATCACGGCGCGCAAGGCGCCCAAGGTCACGGTCAACGACCCGTGGGGCTATGGCGGTTCGCTCGAATGGGCGACCAGCTGCCCGCCGCCGCGCCACAACTTCACGTCGATCCCGCGTATCCGCAGCGAGCGTCCCGCCTTCGACCTGAACCACCCGGAAGCCGCCGACTACCCTGTCGCCGGCGCCGAGCGAGAGGTGCACTGAGACATGCGCGACAACGTCATCCTCTGGTGGATCCTCACCGCGTTCTTCGCCCTGATCGGCGTGATCTACACGGGCTGGAACATTCTGGCCCACCCCGACCTCCCGCTCGTGAACCAGATCGAATGGGTCGGTACGGTCGCCCTGTTCTTCTCGGCCTTCATGGGCGCGATGATCGCGTTCTACCTCGACCGCACGCACTCTGCACAGGGTGGCGAACTGCCCGAGGATATCCTGACCGCTGACATCGATGACGGCGACCCGGAGCTCGGTGAGTTCAGCCCGTGGTCCTGGTGGCCGCTCGTGCTCGCCGGATCGGCGGCCGTGTTCATCATCGGTCTGGCCGTCGGGCACTTCCTGCTTCCGATCGGACTGGCGATCTTCGTCGTCGCGATCGTGGGCTGGGTGTACGAGTACTACCGAGGCAACTTCGCCCGCTGATGTGAGGCGACGAAAAGGGCCCCTGCTTCGGCAGGGGCCCTTTTCCTATGCTGAACGGGCCTGTGGGACCGGTGCCGTCACGCGCGAGTGCGTACCCGGGCGATGCCGGTGAGCGGGTCGACAGGGCGTCGGTGCACCCCGTCGGCGTCTTCGACGGGGTAGCCCTCGCGCACCCAGTATTCGAAGCCTCCGATCATCTCACGGACGGCATACCCGAGCTTGGCGAACTCCAGTGCCCCTTTGGCGCCGGCGTTGCATCCGGGGCTCCAGCAGTACACGACGACCTCGGCGTCTTCGGGGATCTCGAGGGGAGCGCGGGCGGCGATCTCGCTGTAGTGCATGTGGATCGCGCCTGCGACGCGCCCCTGAGCCCAGGCCTCGTCGGATCGTACATCGATGACGTAGATGCTCTCGCCCGCCTTGCGAGCGGCGTGGACGTCACTGGCATCCGTCTCGTAGGCGAGCTTGGCTGCGTAGTAGTCGGTGCGTTCGATCATGCATTCAGCCTAGATCTGAGGCTTTGGGCACGCGTCTCCCATTACCGTCGGGGATCGGTGGAATCCTGCCAGCGGGGGAGAGTTGCGGTCATCTGGATGCGGCGGCCGTGGGCCATGAGTCCGAGAGCCTGTTCCACATAGACCAGCGAGCGCAGGAAGTTCGTATCCGGTTCAGAGGGAACGAAGCCGCATGTCTCGTAGAACGGTCCGTTCCACGGCACGTCGGCATAGGTGCGCAGAGTGATCTGCGCGTGCCCCCGCCGAGCCGCTTCGTCGCGCGCCGCGTCGATGAGGCGGCGACCGTGTCCGCGCCGTGAATGCGAGGGAAGCACGGAGAGCTGCTCCAGATGCGCGTGATCCTCGATCTCGAGCACCTGAACGAACCCGATCGGCGTGAGGCTGTCCAGATCCTCGGCCACGAGGACGAAACCAGGAGCGGATGCTCGGTCTTCGGCACTGGTCGGCCCAGGCCAGTCCGCCGGGGAGAAGCGATCGACGAACGCGGTGTCGGCGATCGCCTCGATACGCTCGGTCGCGGGGTAGTCACCCGTTGACGCGGGACGGATGACGACGCTCACACCGCCACCGCCGCGACCGCCTCGATCTCGACGAGCTGGTCGGGATAGCCCAGTACCGTCACTCCGAGCAGGGTGCTGGGAACCTCGTGGTCCCTGAAAGCGGTGTGCACGACATCCCAGGCGGTGACGAGGTCGGCGCGGTCGGCGGAGGCGACCAGCACTCGCGTGCTGATGATGTCCGTCAGCGTCGCACCGGCGGCCTCCAATGCGGTGCTCAGCGTCTCCACGCAGCGAGCTGCCTGTGCCGCATAGTCATGGGGCGCCACCGTCTGCCCGTCGTCGTCGAGAGGGCAGGCGCCGGCGAGGAAGATCAGCCGAGACGCCGGTGGTGCCGTGGCTGCACTCGCATACGGCGCATCGGCCAGGGCGGAGGAACGGATCAGCTGTACGACGGACGACACCTCTCGAGGATAACGAAAGAAGACCCCGTCTCGAGCGAGTCGAAACGGGGCCTTCCGGACAGCGGCGAGACTACTCGCCGTCGTCCGACTTCTTGCGGGGCTTCTTGACCGGCTCGGTGGCGATCACCGAACTGGGGGTGTTCGGCGTCTCATCGATATGGGTCTCTTCACCCGGTGACAGCGGAGCGTCCGGGAAGCCGGCGCGCTCGTGCGCGCCCTGGATCTCGGCGGCCTCGGTCTCTTCGTTCTGAGCCGTGACATGGTGCTGGTGGGAGTCGGCCTCGTCGATCTCCGCCTGCGTGAGCGGGGCGAGACGGTCTTCGTAGAACCAGCGCGAGATCGCGGAGCGCAGGTTCTGCGTCCACGGGATGCGGCCCTTGTCGTTGGGGCGGACCACGAGGGGCTCATAGCCGTCGACGTCGATGAGCTTCCAGCGGTCGTACGTGTCGACCGGCTGGTGCACCTCGATGAACTCGCCACCGGGGAGGCGCACGATGCGACCGGATTCGTAGCCGTGCAGGACGATCTCGCGGTCCTTCTTCTGCAGAGCGATCGCGATGCGCTTGGCGACGAAGTAGCCGAGCACCGGGCCGATGATCAGCAGAGCCTGGAGCGTGTGGATCACGCCTTCCATCGTCAGCATGAAGTGCGTGGCGATGAGGTCGGACGAGGCGGCAGCCCACAGCACCGCGTAGAAGATGACTCCGGCCACGCCGATTCCCGTGCGCGTCGCCGCGTTGCGCGGGCGCTGTGCGAGGTGGTGCTCCCGCTTGTCTCCGGTGACCCACGCCTCGATGAACGGGTAGAGGGCCACGAGCACGATGAACAGGCCGAGGACGACGAGCGGAAGCAGGATGCCGAACGACCAGGTGCGGTCGAGGAACACGATGTCGAGGTTCGACGGAGCAAGGCGCAGCGCGCCGTCCGCGAATCCGATGTACCAGTCGGGCTGCGTTCCCGCCGAGACGGGGGACGGGTCGTACGGTCCGTAGTTCCAGATCGGGTTGATCTGGAAGAACGTGGCGATCAGGACGATCGTGCCGAACACGATGAACAGGTAACCGCCCATCTTCGACATGTAGACCGGCATCATCGGGTAGCCCACGACGTTGTCGTTCGTACGGCCGGGGCCGGCGAACTGCGTGTGCTTGTTGACGATCATCAGCATGAGGTGCACGACGATGAGGCCGATCACGAGCAGCGGCAGCAGCAGGATGTGCAGCGTGTAGAGACGACCGACGATCGCGGTGCCGGGGAACTCGCCGCCGAAGAGCAGGAACGAGGTCCAGGTGCCGATGAGCGGGATGCCCTTGACCATGCCGTCGATGATGCGCAGGCCGTTGCCCGAGAGCAGGTCGTCGGGGAGAGAGTAGCCGGTGAAGCCCTCAGCCATCGCCAGGACGAACAGCACGAAGCCGATCACCCAGTTGAGCTCGCGGGGCTTGCGGAACGCGCCGGTGAAGAACACGCGGAGCATGTGCACACCGATACCGGCGACGAACACGAGTGCGGCCCAGTGGTGGATCTGGCGCACCAGAAGGCCACCGCGCAGGTCGAACGAGATGTTCAGCGACGACTCGAGTGCGGCGGACATCTCGATGCCGCGCATGGGCGCGTAAGCGCCGGTGTAATGCGTCTCCACCATCGAGGCCTCGAAGAAGAACGTCAGGAAGGTTCCGGAGAGGAACACGGCGACGAAGCTCCACAGGGCGATCTCGCCCAGCATGAAGGACCAGTGATCGGGGAAGATCTTGCGGCCGAGCTCCTTGACGAAGCCGGAGAGGCTGGTGCGCTCGTCGATGTAGTTCGACGCAGCACCGACGAAGCGGCCGCCAAGGGGTGCCTTGGTGTCCTGCTCGTCCTTGGACAGCGTTGCGGTGCTCAATGGCGCTCCCAGAAGCTCGGGCCGACGGGCTCGGTGAAGTCACTGCGTGCGATGAGGTAGCCCTCGTCGTCGACGGTGATGGGCAGCTGAGGCAGCGGACGTGCAGCCGGGCCGAAGATGACCTTGGCGTGATCCGTCACATCGAACTGCGACTGGTGGCAGGGGCAGAGGAGGTGGTGCGTCTGCTGCTCGTACAGGGCGACAGGGCAGCCCACGTGCGTGCACACCTTCGAATAGGCGACGATGCCGTCGTAGGACCAGTCCTTGCGGTCCTCGGCTTCGGTGAGCTGCTCGGGACGCAGGCGCATCATGAGCACGATCGCCTTCGCCTTCTCCTCGAGGTAGCCGTCGTGGTGGCTGAGCTCGGCGAGATCCTCCGGGATGACGTGGAAAGCCGACCCGAGGGTGACGTCCGCCGCGCGGATCGGGGTGCCGTCGGGGTCGCGCACCAGGCGCTGTCCCTTGTCCCACATGGTCTGCTTCAACAGGACCACGGGATCTCCCGCTGTGGGGTCCTCCGGGGTGGAGTGCGGTGCGAGACCGCGGAACAGAGTGACCCCCGGAATGATCGATGCCACGACTGCGGCGAACAGCGAGTTGCGGATCATCGTGCGTCGTCCGAAGCCGGACTCCTCGTTCGCGTCGGCGAACGCCTTGATGGCCGCCTCACGGGTCGAGTCCTTGCCACGAGTGGGGTGACGGTACTCGATGTGCTCCTTGTCGCTCATCAGAGCCTTCGACCAGTGAATGGCGCCGAGACCGAGAGCGAGCAGCGCAAGGGCGATGCCGAGACCGATGAAGAGGTTGTTCTGGCGGATGTCGATCAGCGCGCCGCTCTCGATCGGGAACAGCATGTAAGCGGCGACCGCCCAGATGCTTCCGGCGAGAGACAGGTAGAACAGCGTGTAGACGGTGCGGACAGCAGCCTTCTCGGCGCGCGGGTCCTTGTCGGTCATCCGCTCGCGGTGCGGCGGCAGCCCGGGGTTCTGCACGGGATCGCTGACTGCGACACCCAGCCCCGGAGAGGGCTGGTAGGCCCTGTCAAGAGCCTGCGAGTCGTCGTCGTGTGCCATGGTGCTCCTCGTACGTTCCTCTTCGATGATTAAGCGTCAGTTGGACTTCGCCGTGATCCACACGGTGATGGCGACCAGGGCGCCGATGCCGAAGATCCACACGAACAGGCCCTCCGACACGGGTCCGAGAGACCCGAGCGACGCGCCGCCGATCTGCACGGACTGCTGCTGGAAGAGCAGTGCCGAGATGATGTCGCGCTTGTCCTCGTCCGACAGGTTCATGTTGCCGAAGACCGGCATGTTCTGGGGGCCCGTGACCATGGCGGCGTACATGTGCAGCGCGCTGGTCTCCGTGAGCGCCGGGGCGTACTTGCCCTCGGTGAGTGCGCCGCCGGCTGCCGCCACGTTGTGGCACATCGCGCAGTTGACACGGAACAGCTCTGCGCCATGAGCCACATCGCCCTCCCCATCGAGGATCCTGTCCTCGGGGAAGGTCGGGCCAGGCGCCTCGGACTGGATGTACGAGGAGATCGCGAGGATCTGCTCCTCGGTGAACTGCGGCTTCTTCTGCGGGGCCTGCGGTCCCTGCATCTGCAGCGGCATGCGTCCCGTCGAGAGCTGGAACTCCGCGGCGAGCTCGCCGACTCCGTAGAGGCTCGGTCCGTTGGCCGTGCCCTGCAGATCGAGGCCGTGGCAGGTGGCGCAGTTGGCGGTGAACAGCTTCTCGCCGTCTTCGACCGTCAGCGTGGATGCCGCAGCCGCCTGGGTGTCGGTCGACGCGAACGCCGCCGAGGCGCCTGCGTACACCGCGCCCGTGATCATGAGGCCTGCTCCGATCAGGGCTGCCGCGGCCAGGGGGCTACGGCGGCCGGAGGAACGGCGCTTCTTCTCTCGTGCCATCTCGGGGATCAGCTCCGCTCTTATTTCAGGAAGTAGATAACGACGAACAGCACGATCCAGACCACGTCGACGAAGTGCCAGTAGTAGGACACCACGATCGAGGACGTCGCCTCCTTGTGCCGGAAGTTCTTGACGGCGTAGGCGCGTCCGATGACGAGGAGGAACGCGACCAGGCCGCCGGTGACGTGCAGGGCATGGAAGCCGGTCGTCAGGTAGAAGGCCGAGGCGTAGGAGTCGGCGCTGATGGGCATGCCCTCTGCGACGAGCTGCGCGTACTCCCAGACCTGACCGGACACGAAGATCGCGCCCAGAGCGAAGGTGAGGAAGAACCACTCGACCATGCCCCATCCGAAGAGGCGGCGACGGCCAGCGGCGTTCTTCTCGCCCTTGGCGATACGGTACGGCTGCAGGTCCTCTGCGGCGAACACGCCCATCTGGCACGTGAACGAGGAGAAGACCAGGATCGCCGTGTTGACGAAGGCGTAGGGAACGTTCAGCAGCTCCGTGCGCGCCGCCCACAGTTCAGGGGAGGTGCTGCGCAGGGTGAAGTAGATCGCGAAGAGTCCCGCGAAGAACATCACTTCACTGCCGAGCCACACAATGGTTCCGACAGCTACCGGATTGGGCCGCTTGATCGTTCTCGCCGCCGGGGCATACGTCGCTGAGGTCGTCACTCCTCCATTATGGCCGATCCGCAGGGGTGATTCTTGCACCGGAGCGCCTGGTTTTGCCTCTCGTGCACTTAGGAGACCCTAAGAAAAGCCTGCGAATCGGCGGTGAATCCGCGGGAAATCGCCGGACACCGTCTCGCCTCGCGGTCACGGTGAACGGACTGCACGTTTTCTCGACGCCGATAGGATCGCACACATGGCTGATTCCCTGACCTGGTCCGACCTGCTCACGACCCTTCTGGAGCGGCGCGATCTCAGCGTGTGGGAGTCGACTTGGGCCATGCGCCGCATCATGCAGGGTGAGGTCTCGGAAGCGCAGCTGGCGGGATTCCTCGTCGCCCTTCGTGCCAAGGGCGAGACGATCGACGAGATCGTCGGCTTCCGTGACGCGATCCTCGAGGCCGCCGTGCCTCTGCCCGTCTCGCCGGACGTGCTCGACATCGTCGGAACCGGCGGAGATCGTGTCGGCACGGTGAACGTCTCGACCACGGCGGCCGTGATCATCGGCGCCACCGGCATCCCCGTGGTGAAGCACGGCAACAGAGCGGCGAGCTCGGCGTCCGGATCCTCCGACGTGCTCGGCGCGCTCGGTCTCGAACTGACGCTCGACCCCGCAGCGGTCGCGACCATCCTCGACCGCACCGGCATCACCTTCGCATGGGCAGGAGCCTTCCACCCGGGGTTCAAGCACGCGGGCGCCGTGCGCGCGGAGCTCGGAGTGCCCACGGTCTTCAACATGCTCGGTCCGCTGTGCAATCCGGCGCGAGCCGAGGCGAACGCGGTAGGCGTGGCGCAGATCGAGCGGGTGCCATTGATCACGGGCGTGTTCCGCACCCGCGGCGCCACCGCCCTCGTCTTCCGCGGCGATGACGGCCTCGATGAACTCACCACGACCGGCCACAGCCGGATCTGGGAGGTCACGCGCGGTGACATCCACGAGCACGACCTCGACCCCCGCGACCTCGGCATCCCGCTCGCCGAGCTGTCCGATCTGATCGGCGGCTCTCCCGCGCACAACGCGCAGGTCCTGCGTCGCACGCTCGAGGGTGAGAAGGGAGCGGTGCGCGACATCGTGCTGCTGAACGCCGCGGCAGGCATCGTCGCCTTCGAGCTCTCGCGGGATGCAGGGCAGGTGCAGCGTCCGATCCTCGATCGACTGCGTGAAGGCTATGAGCGTGCGGCGGCTGCTGTCGACGACGGCCGCGCCGTGGCGAAGCTCGACGAATGGATCGGCGTGAGCCGGGAGCTGGCTTCGGCCTGAGGATGCCGTGGAACCCGTAGACGCGCTGCTCGAGATCGCCTCGCTGCTGGAGCGCGAGCGGGCGTCCCGGTATCGGGCGAAGGCGTTCCGCGTCGCAGCCGCCGCGTTCCAGGATCTGCCTGACGACGTGAAGGACGACGCCACCAGGCTCAGAGCGGTCAAGGGGATCGGCGAGTCCACCTTCGCCGTGATCCGCGAAGCGCAGTCAGGGATCATTCCGACCTACCTGGTCGAGTTGCGGGGAGACGTCGAACCCGAGATCGCCTCGACGCTGCGTCCGGCTCTCCGCGGCGACCTCCACGCCCACACCGATTGGTCGGACGGGACGACCTCGATCTCGGTGATGGCCGCGGCGGCTCGTGCCCTCGGACACGAGTATCAGGCCGTCACCGATCATTCACCGCGGTTGCGCGTCGCGCGCGGGCTCTCGGCCGAGCGACTGCGCTCGCAGATCCCGCTCGTGCGCGCCGAGTCCGGCGACGGCTTCTCGATGCTCGCAGGCATCGAGGTCGACATCCTCGACGACGGAGCACTCGACCAGGACGACGAGCTCCTCTCCGAACTGGACGTCGTCGTCGCCTCCGTGCATTCACACCTGCGGATGGAGTCGCGTCCGATGACGGCGCGGATGATCGCGGCGGTGCAGAACCCGCGCGTGAACGTCCTCGGGCACTGCACCGGACGACTCGTCGAAGGCGATCGAGGCACGCGGCCTCCCTCGCAGTTCGACGCCGCCGCCGTCTTCGCCGCGTGCGCCGAGAACGGCGTCGCGGTCGAGATCAACTCCCGTCCGGAGCGACAGGACCCGCCCGACGAGCTGATCGCGATCGCTCTCGACGCCGGGTGCCTGTTCTCGATCGACTCCGACGCGCACGCGCCAGGGCAGCTCTCACTGCTCGACCACGGCGCTCAACGGGCGGAGCGGGTGGGAGTGCCCGCGAGCCGGATCGTCACCACCTGGGGGCTGGAGCGTCTGCTCGCCTGGGCCGACTGACTCACTCTCCGATCGTGGCGACCGCGGCGATGGCGCGCGTCATCGATCCGCCCAGGTTCCACTTCTCGGCCAGGGCGGTCGCGGCATCCGCCTCCGCCGGATCGAGCGGGCGCAGCCCGACGGACGGCGGCTCGACCTCGAGCGACTTCGCGACCTCGACCACCGTCGGGGCGACGTCGAGATAGGCGGAGGAGGCCTGGATCTTCGCCCGCACGCCGGCGCTCATGCCCTCGCCTGCCTCGGCAGCGGCGCGGATGCCGGCTAGATCGCCGTGCGCCTGCAGGAGTGTCGCCGCAGTCTTCTCGCCGACGCCCGCGACGCCCGGGAGGCCGTCGGATGCATCGCCGCGCATGGTCGCGAAGTCTGCGTACTGCGAGGGCAGGACCCCGTATTTCGCGACGACCACGGCATCCGTCACGACCTCGAGGTTGCTCATGCCGCGGGCCGTGTAGACGACCCGCACGTCGCGCGCGTCGTCGACGAGCTGGAACAGGTCGCGATCGCCGGTCACGATGTCGACCGGGATGGTCGACTTGGTCGCGAGCGTTCCGATGACGTCATCCGCCTCGTGAGCGAGGACGCCGACGATCGGAATGCCCAGGAGACCGAGGGTCTCGCGGATCAGGGGGAGCTGCGCCTCGAGGGGGTCCGGGACCTCTTCGATGTCCGGTCCGACCTCGACCACCTCGACCACCCGATGCGTCTTGTAGCTGGGGATCAGGTCGACTCGCCACTGCGGGCGCCAGTCGTCATCCCAACAGGCCACGACATGCGTGGGGTGGTACAGGGTGATCAGCTTCGCGATGATGTCGAGCAGTCCGCGAGCGGCGTTGATGGGGGAGCCGTCGGGCGCTGTGACCTTGTCGGGCACTCCGTAGAACGCGCGGAAGTAGAGCGAGGCGGTGTCGAGCAGCATCAGACGTTCGGTCACGGACCACAGTCTGACACGGAGCCGGATGCGCGCAGCATCCGCTTGTCCACGCCCCCGCGATATCTGGTAGCCTGAACTGTCACTCGTGGCAGGCCTATGCGTGCCCTCGTGACGTAGCAACCAAATCCAACCGCTGTGATGCATGCCGTCGGACGTGCGCGTCCGTTGCCCCACAGCCCGAGTCTCCATTCAACAAGGACAACCCACTACATGACTACCGCAACGACCGCCCCGGCCACCAAGCAGGTCGCCATCAACGACATCGGATCTGCTGAGGACTTCCTGGCCGCGGTCGAGAAGACCCTGAAGTTCTTCAACGACGGCGACATCATCGAAGGCACGATCGTCAAGATCGACCGCGATGAGGTTCTGCTCGACGTCGGGTACAAGACCGAGGGTGTCATCCCCTCGCGCGAGCTCTCCATCAAGCACGACGTCGACCCCAACGAGGTCGTCAAGGTCGGCGACGAGGTCGAGGCTCTCGTTCTCCAGAAGGAGGACAAGGAAGGCCGCCTGATCCTCTCCAAGAAGCGCGCACAGTACGAGCGCGCCTGGGGAGACGTCGAGAAGATCAAGGAGAACGACGGCGTCGTCACCGGTACCGTCATCGAGGTCGTCAAGGGCGGCCTCATCGTCGACATCGGCCTCCGCGGCTTCCTTCCGGCCTCGCTCATCGAGCTGCGTCGCGTCCGCGACCTCACGCCGTACCTCGGCCAGGAGATCGAGGCCAAGATCCTCGAGCTCGACAAGAACCGCAACAACGTCGTGCTCAGCCGCCGCGCGCTGCTCGAGCAGACGCAGTCGGAGTCGCGCACCACGTTCCTGAACAACCTGCACAAGGGTCAGGTCCGCAAGGGCGTCGTCTCGTCGATCGTCAACTTCGGTGCGTTCGTCGACCTGGGCGGCGTGGACGGCCTCGTGCACGTCTCCGAGCTGTCCTGGAAGCACATCGAGCACGCCTCCGAGGTCGTCGAGGTCGGCCAGGAGGTCACCGTCGAGATCCTCGAGGTCGATCTCGACCGCGAGCGCGTCTCCCTGTCGCTGAAGGCGACGCAGGAGGACCCGTGGCAGGTCTTCGCCCGCACCCACGCGATCGGTCAGGTCACGCCGGGTAAGGTCACCAAGCTCGTTCCGTTCGGCGCGTTCGTGCGCGTCGCAGACGGCATCGAGGGCCTCGTCCACATCTCCGAGCTCTCCAGCAAGCACGTCGAGCTGGCCGAGCAGGTCGTCTCCGTCGGCGAAGAGGTCTTCGTCAAGGTCATCGACATCGACCTCGAGCGTCGCCGCATCTCGCTCTCGCTCAAGCAGGCGAACGAGTCGGTCGACCCCAACGGCACCGAGTTCGACCCGGCGCTGTACGGCATGCTCGCGGAGTACGACGAGAACGGCGAGTACAAGTACCCGGAGGGCTTCGACGCCGAGACGGGTGCCTGGAAGGAAGGCTTCGACGCTCAGCGCGAGGCTTGGGAGCAGGAGTACGCAGCGGCTCAGGCTCGCTGGGAGGCCCACAAGGCTCAGGTCGTCAAGGCGGCCGAGGCTGAGGCAGAGGCGGGCGCCGACTTCGGCGGCCAGACCTTCTCCAGCGAGGCGACCGGTGCCGGCACGCTCGCCGACGACGAGGCTCTCGCGGCTCTGCGCGAGAAGCTCTCGGGCGGCAACGCGTAAGCATCTCACCCTGAACGGGCCGTCATCCTTCGGGATGGCGGCCCGTTCTGCATGTCCGCCGAGACGGGCCTCGGCGCGTGCCAGGATGGAAGGCATGCCACTCATCGCTCTCACCGGCGGCATCGCCTCGGGGAAGTCGACCATCGCCCGGCGTCTCGCGGAGCACGGCGCCGTCATCGTCGACGCCGACGCGCTCGTCCGAGAGGTGCAGGCCCCGGGTACCCCGGTGCTGACGCGTATCGCGGACGAGTTCGGCGCGGACGTCATCGCGGACGACGGGACGCTGGACCGGGCGGCGCTGGGGGCGAAGGTGTTCGGCGAACCGGATCGGCTCGCCGCCTTGAACGGCATCGTGCATCCGGCTGTGCGCGCCGAATCCCAGCGCCGATTCGATGAGGCGTTCCGGAACGATCCGGACACCGTGGTGGTCTATGACGTGCCGTTGCTGGTCGAGGCCCGGGTCGACGACCCCTGGGATCTCATCGTCGTCGCCCACGCGCCGGCCCCCGAGCGTCTGCGCCGTCTCGTCGAACTGCGCGGCATGGATCACGCCGCGGCTCAGGCGAGGATCGACGCGCAGGTGCCGGACGCACGCCGACTCGCGATCGCGGACGCGGTGATCGACACCGCCGGAACCCTGGCGAACACGCTCGAGCAGGTGGACGCGCTCTGGGAGCGGATCCGCGCGCAGTGACGTTCTCGGGCCACACCCCGGATTCCCGGGAGTACCGTCGCCTGATCCTCGGCCTCTTCTTCGCGGGGATCGCGACATTCGCCCAGCTCTACTCGCCGCAGGCGGTGCTGCCGCAGATCGCCGCGGATCTGGACGTCGGACCGGCGACCGCGGCGCTGGCGGTCTCGGCGGCGACGCTCGGCCTCGCGGCAGCCGTGATCCCGTGGTCGGTCGTGGCCGACCGGGCGGGACGGGTGCCGGCGATGGCCGTCGGCATCCTCGCCGCGACCGTTCTCGGTCTCGCCGCGCCGTTCAGCCAGGAGATCGCCGTGCTCCTGGTGCTCCGTTTCGCCGAGGGTGTGGCACTCGGCGCTGTGCCCGCCGTGGCTCTGGTGTACTTGAATGAAGAGGTGTCGCGCAGACATGCGGCCGCCGCTGCCGGGAGCTATATCGCGGGAACCACCGTCGGCGGGCTGCTCGGTCGCGTGGTCTCGGGCGTAGTGGCCGACCTCTCCGATTGGCGTACCGGCGTGTGGATCGCGGGCGCGCTGTGCGCGGTGTCGGCCGCGCTGTTCCTCTGGCTCGCCCCGCGGGCACGAGGATTCGTGCCCGGTCGGCTGCGCACGGCGGGCGGCCCCGGCATCCGCTCGCGCCTGCTCGCCCCATTGCGGTCCCCGCAGCAGCTCGCCCTCTACGCGCAGGGTTTCCTGCTGATGGGCGCGTTCGTCGCGGTGTACAACTACCTGGGCTTCCACCTCGCTGCCGCACCGTTCCTGCTGCCTGCGTGGCTGGTGACCCTGCTCTTCCTCGCCTACCTCGCCGGCACGGTCTCCTCGCCGTGGGCGGGACTTCTCGCATCGTCGAGAGGCAGGTACCCCGTACTGCTCGGCTCCATCGCGATCATGAGCGCGGGTGCGGTGCTGATGCTCGCTCCGCTCGCCGCCATCGTGCTGGCAGGGCTTCTCCTCTTCACTGCGGGCTTCTTCGGCGCGCACGCCGTGGCATCCGGCTGGACACCGGCCGCGGCCCCACCGGAGAGCCGGTCTCAGGCATCGTCGCTGTACTACTTCGGCTACTACGCAGGATCCAGTCTGTTCGGTTGGGCTCTCGGGCTCGTGTTCGGGTCTGCCGGCTGGCCATGGTTCGTCGGGACGGTCCTCGTGATGTGCGCAGCCGCCGCCTTCGTCGCGGCGACGGCTCTGCGCGCCGAGCCGAGCGGCTGGACGTGAGGGCAGAGCGCCTGAGCTCTGACAGAGTTGAGCGTATGCAGCATGGATTCCTCGACGCCTACGACGCCCAGCTCAGGACGGGACCAGAGACGGCGCACGCGTCGGAGCTGCGCAGGTACGGCCCCCTGCACCTTGCGGTCTTCGACGGGCGTCGAGGTTTCGTCACCTATGCGGATCTCGGCGGAGCGGATGCGGTGGGCCTCGGCGCGCTCGTCGACGCCGCGGTCGAGCATTTCCGTGACCGACCCGAGGTGGCCTCGGTCGAGTGGAAGACCCGAGGGCACGATGTCGCCGCCGGCCTCCACGAAGCGCTCGTCTCCCGCGGGTTCGCGCCAGAGGACCCTGAATCGATCATGATCGGAGAGGCCTCGCTGCTCGCCCAGCACGTCGAGCTGCCGGTCGGGGTCGCGATCCGGCGTGCGACGACGGACGATGAGGTGCTCGCCGCGGGGGAGATGCAGGGCCGGGTGTTCGATGATCCGGACTGGCGCTCGCGGGCGGAGTCGCTCATCGAGCGCCTCCGTCGCGACGACACGGCGGAGCTGTGGATCGCGGTCGCGGATGGCGCAGTGGTCAGCGCAGGGCGTCTAGAACCGGCCGCCGGCACCGATTTCGCCGGACTCTGGGGAGGCGCCACGGAACCCGGCTGGCGCGGGCGCGGCATCTACCGGGCGCTGACGGCGGAGCGCGCGCGATCGGCGCTGGCGCGCGGCACGCGCTACCTGCAGTCCGACTCCACCGAGTTCTCCCGTCCCATCCTCGAACGCGCAGGCCTGGTCAAGGTCTCGACCACGACGCCTTACGTGTGGACCCGCGCCTGAGCGGCGGCCCGCCGTCGTGATGAGCGCCGGCGCACCACGACGACCACGAGGACGACGAAACCGACCAGCAGGAGCGCTGCGACGCCGGGGATGACGATCGCGGCGGCTGCCAGCAGGAACGAGGCGCCGTCCTCGACCGTGCTGAGCACAGGGGCGGCGAGCCCCGCGGTCGTCGCGTTCGCCGCGACGCGGGCCGTAGCCTTCGTGATGTGCACGACGAGCGCGATCGCGATGCCGATCACGACGGGCACCCAGGCGTTGGTGGAGAAGAACGACGCGGGGTCGTCGACCGCGACGGTCTGCGCGCTCGCGCCGGCGCCGAACGCGATGCCTCCGGAAGCGGGACGGAGGATGCTCTGGACGACGTCGTTCATGGAGTCGAGAGCCGGGATCTTGTCCGCGACGATCTCGAAGAGCAGCAGCGCCCCGACGATCCAGAGCGCGAGGTCGCTGGACAGCCAGGACCAGCCCCCGGGCAGCTGCACCGCGGGGAGGAACCGGTCGGCGAGACCGAGCAGGAACAGGGGCATCCAGGCGTTGAGGCCGGCGGATGCCGAGAGGCTGGTGCCGATGATGAACTCGATCACGCCCCCAGACTAGGCGGCATCCGGCCTCGATGTCTGCGGCCCCGCCTACGCTGGAGGTATGCAACCCACGCGCAGTGTCCGTCCCTTCGAGGTCATCAGCGAGTACGAGCCCGCCGGCGACCAGCCGCAGGCCATCGCCGACCTCGCGGCACGCATCAACGCAGGTGAGACCGACGTCGTCCTGCTCGGCGCGACCGGCACCGGAAAGTCGGCGACGACGGCGTGGCTCGTCGAGCAGGTGCAGCGACCGACCCTCGTGCTCGCCCACAACAAGACCCTCGCCGCGCAGCTCGCGAACGAGTTCCGTGAGCTCATGCCGAACAACGCGGTCGAGTACTTCGTCTCGTACTACGACTACTACCAGCCAGAGGCCTACGTCCCGCAGACCGACACCTTCATCGAGAAGGACTCCTCGATCAACTCGGAGGTCGAGCGGCTGCGGCACTCGACCACCAACTCGCTGTTGAGCAGGCGCGACGTCGTGGTCGTCTCCACTGTGTCCTGCATCTATGGCCTCGGCGCGCCGGAGGAGTACCTGCGGGCCATGGTCGCACTGCAGGTGGGGGAGCGCTACGACCGCGACGCGCTGATCCGCCAGTTCATCGCGATGCAGTACAACCGCAACGACGTCGACTTCTCCCGCGGTAACTTCCGGGTCCGCGGCGACACCATCGAGATCATCCCGGTGTACGAGGAGCACGCGATCCGGATCGAGCTGTTCGGCGACGAGATCGAGGCGCTGTACTCGCTGCACCCGCTCACCGGCGAGGTGATCGAGAAGCTCGACTCGGTGCCGATCTTCCCCGCGTCGCATTACGTGGCGGGCACCGACGTGATCCAGCGGTCGATCGGCACGATCGAGGCAGAGCTCGAAGAGCGGCTCGCGGAGTTCGAGAAGCAGGGCAAGCTGCTCGAGGCGCAGCGTCTGCGCATGCGCACCACCTTCGACCTCGAGATGCTGCAGCAGCTCGGTTTCTGCTCGGGCATCGAGAATTACTCGCGACACATGGACGGGCGCGCGCCCGGTGAACCGCCGCACACGCTGCTCGACTTCTTCCCCGACGACTTCCTGCTCGTGATCGACGAGTCGCACGTCACAGTTCCGCAGATCGGCGCGATGTACGAGGGAGACGCCTCCCGCAAGCGCACTCTCGTGGAGCACGGATTCCGCCTTCCGAGCGCGATGGACAACCGGCCGCTGCGCTGGGACGAGTTCAAGAACCGCATCGGGCAGACCGTCTATCTCTCGGCGACGCCGGGCAAGTACGAGATGGGCATCGCCGACGGCGTCGTCGAGCAGATCATCCGCCCGACGGGCCTCGTCGACCCGCACATCATCGTGAAGCCCTCGAAGGGGCAGATCGACGACCTCCTGGAAGAGATCCGCATCCGGGTCGAGAAAGACGAGCGCATCCTCGTCACCACGCTCACCAAGAAGATGGCCGAGGAGCTCACCGACTTCCTCGGCGAACACGGCGTGCGCGTGCGATATCTGCACTCCGACGTCGACACGCTGCGCCGAGTCGAGCTGCTCAGCGAACTCCGCGCCGGGGTCTACGACGTGCTCGTGGGCATCAATCTCCTGCGCGAGGGTCTCGATCTACCTGAGGTGTCGCTGGTCGCCATCCTCGATGCCGACAAGGAGGGCTTCCTCCGGTCGGGAACGTCCCTGATCCAGACGATCGGTCGCGCGGCGCGAAACGTGTCGGGTGAGGTGCACATGTACGCCGATCGGATCACGGACTCGATGGCGAAGGCGATCGAAGAGACCGATCGACGTCGCGAGAAGCAGGTGGCGTACAACCTCGAGAAGGGCATCGATCCGCAGCCGCTGCGCAAACGGATCGCGGATATCACGGAAGTGCTCGCCCGCGAGGGCGCCGACACCGCCGACATGATGTCGAGCCGTGGTCGGGCGAGCGGCAAGGGCAAGTCGCCCACACCCAACCTCCGCCGCACCGGAATCGCCGCAGAGGGCGCCCAGCAGCTCGAAGCGACGATCCAGGACCTCTCCGACCAGATGCTGGCTGCGGCTGGTGAGTTGAAGTTCGAACTCGCGGCCCGGCTGCGTGACGAGGTGCAGGATCTCAAGAAGGAGCTGCGCGCCATGGAGCGCGCAGGTCACGCCTGATCATGGTCGCCCGCTGATGGATGCTGCGGGGGAGGAGCTCGCGGACCGTGTCCGCGCCCTTCTCGGAACGGACCCGGAGATCGAGGAGCGTCGCATGTTCGGCAGCCGCGCGTTTCTGGTCGAGGGCAGCATCCTTGTCGGCGCACGGAAGGGCGGCACGTTGCTCGTGCGGGTGTCGGCGGAGCATGGTGCGGCTCTGATGACGCGGCCGGGCGTGTCCCCAGCCGTGATGGGAGCGAAGACGATGAGTCCTCGCTGGCTCGACGTCGAGGCGTCCGCAGTGGCGGATGACTCGGATCTGATGTTCTGGCTCGATGTCGCGCGCGAGGACGGACTCGCTCAGGCCTGAGGTTTTCTCGGCGTCAGGGGCAGTACACGAGGGTCTTGGGTCCTGAGCGATCGATCTCGTGCTGCGTCATCGGTGCGCCGCAGAGCGGGCACGCGCGCTCCGCTCGTTCCTCGTTGCTCGGGGGCGGGGTCTTCTCGTATGGGCCGACGGACGCCGGACCCGCGAGCCGGACCAGATTCGCGTTGAACCAGGAGTAGAAACCGCCCGCCTCGCGAATGCGGGCGCGAAGCGGAGGGCGGTCGGAAGCAGTGGCCATGTTCATTAGTGTACTAACGATTAGTGTCTAGATATACTCGAGCGGTGACGGCATCCGATGATCTCCTCAAGCTCGAGAACCAGCTCTGCTTCGCGGTGGTGACTGCGGCACGAAATGTGGTGGCGATCTACCGGCCCATCCTCGAGCCCCTCGGGCTCACGCACCCGCAGTACCTCGTGATGCTCGCGCTCTGGGAGCGCGCCCCTCGCACGCTGAACGACCTCGCTGCAGATCTCGCCATGGAACCCGGCACGGCCTCACCGCTCGTCAAGCGGCTCGAAGCCGACGGGCTCGTAGTCCGGCAGCGCAGCGTCGATGACGAACGTCGACTCGACATCATGCTGGCCGATGCCGGGTCGCGCCTGCGCGAGCGTGCAGTCGACGTCCCGCACCAGGTGATGGCGGCCGTCGGCATGGGCGTCGACCAGATCGCGACACTGCGAGACGGGTTGTCCGCGTTCGCGGGCAGGAGGAGTTCGGAGCCCGTGCGCACGCCTTAGGGTGAGGGGATGCGACGCCACGGATCGAGCCCCGAACGGGCCGTCGTGTGGCGCGGGGGACTGCTTTTCGCCGTCGTCGCTCTGTTCCTGATCGTGATGATCGCTGCCGCGATGCAGGGCGCTGCGCGCATCCATCCGATCGGAGGGACTCCTGAACCGCGGCCACTCGAGACGATGCCCGTATTGCCCGGGGCGAGTGGCACACCCACGCCGGAGCCTCTGCCGCCGAACCCGGTGACCGAGCTGCTCGGTGCAGTCATCCTGGGAATCCTCGTGGTGCTCGTCGGCGTCGGTGTGATCGTGCTGATCGTGCTGCTCGTCAGAACTCTCGTCGGAGCCTGGCACGATCGCCCGCTGCGCCGTCGCGACGGCGACGAGGTCGGACTCGCCATCGTGCACGCGTCGGTCGACCCCGAACCCGAGGTCATCGCAGCCGCGATCCAACGGGGCATCGCCGGGGCGCTGCGCGAGATCGACGAACGCCCGCTCCCCGAAGACGCCATCGTCGCCGCCTGGGTCGGGCTCGAGGAGAGCGCGGCGGATGCCGGACTGGTGCGCGGCGCGAGCGAGACCCCGGGGGAGTTCGCCGTGCGCATCATCACGCGTAGGGCGGGGATCACGGCTGAGGCCGAGACGCTTCTGCGCCTGTACGAGCGTGTGCGCTTCGGCGGGCACCCGGCGCTCGAAGACGACCGAGCCGTCGCCAGGGCGGCTCTGAAGAACATCGAGGTGGGCTGGCGATGAGCTGGTGGAAGACCTCGTTCGTCGCCGTCGCTGCTGCAGGCGCGACGGTCGTCCTCTCTGCGCTCGGGGTCGAGCTCCCGTTCGCGATCGGATGGGCTCTGGCAGGTGGCGCGGTTGCGCTGCTCCCGCAGCTCGCGCTCCCGGTCGAACCAGGCGCGGATGCTCCGCACGTCCCCGCGGATCGCGAGCGTCGGGCCACCGAGATCTCGCGCATGGCGTGGGCGCTGAACGCCCGCACGGGGCTCGCCGGAGAACGCGTCACGCGGCGTGTGCGCAGCATCCTGCGCCACCGCCTTCAGGGCATGGGGATAGATCCCGACGATCCGGCGGATCGAGCGCGCCGTGACGCCGTGCCCGGAGGCGACGTCTGGGACAGGCTCGCCGGACAGAACACATCGATCGCCGCCGTCGAACGAGCCCTCGACGCCATCGACCGCCTTTCGCCGACCAAGGAGAAGAAATGACGAACCCCGCCGCGATCGCCGAGACCGGCGCGCAGATCCTCGCCGCTGTCCGCACCGTGGTCGTCGGGATGGACGATCCGCTGGAGATCGCGCTCGCGACCGTGCTCGCCGGCGGACACGTGCTCTTCGAGGATGTACCCGGCCTCGGCAAGACCTTGGCCGCACGGAGCCTCGCGGCCGCCCTCGGCCTCTCTTTCCGTCGACTGCAGTGCACGCCCGACATGCTCCCCGGTGACGTCACCGGATCCTACGTCTACGCTCCGGACAGTGGAGACTTCGTCTTCCGCCCCGGTCCGATCTTCACCGGGCTCCTGCTGGCCGACGAGATCAACCGAACCACGCCGAAGACCCAGTCAGCGATGCTCGAGGCCATGGCCGAACGGCAGGTCACGGTCGAGGGAAACAGCTTCGCTCTCGAGCCTCCCTTTCACATCATCGCCACCTCGAACCCGATCGAGTACGAGGGGACCTACGCGCTCCCCGAAGCACAGCTCGACCGATTCCTGGTGCGACTGTCGGTGGGGTACCCGGGTCCCGGTGGCGAGACGCAGATCCTGCTGAACCGCGTGGCCAGGCAGCAGGAGGCGACGACTGTCGCACCCGTGCTCGACCCTCAGCGACTGCTCGAGCTGCAACGCGAGGTCGAGGCGATCCGCGTCGATCCCGACATCGCGCGCTACTGCGTCGAACTCACCCGCGAGACGCGCACAGCATCGAACGTCGAAGTCGGCGCGTCGCCCCGCGGCTCGCTCGGACTGCTGCTGCTCGGTCGAGCACTCGCCGCCCTCGACGGCCGCGACTTCGTCCGCCCGGACGACATCAAGCGCATCGCCGTCCCGGTTCTGGCCCACAGGCTCACGCTGACCCCGCAGGCCTGGGCGCAGGGGATCTCCGCCGCCGACATCGTCGCGGGAGTGGTGTCGCGCGTCGCCGTGCCGCCGACCGTCAGGGCGCTCGGATGACTGAGGCCTCGCCGCACGGACGCGCGGGTCCCGCTTTCGTGATCGCGATCGGAGCGGCCGTGGTGCTGGGCGCGGTGGGACTGTTCGCCTCTCGCCCCGACATCGCCGCCATGGGCCTTCCGCTGGCGACATGGAGCGCTCTCATGATCAGGCAGGCGCGGCGCCGCGCTGACGTCGTCATGACGTTCAGCCCGATGCCCGGCGGCGAGGGCGAGGTCAGGACGGCGATCGAGGTCGACAGCGCGGCGGATGCCGTGGAACTGGTCCTCGTGCAGGCACAGCGGCGGACCCGACGGCTGATCGTGCCAGCATCGGGCGGATCGATCATCGCCCGCAGCAGGGTGCTGCACTCCGGACCGATCCTGGCCGTACAGGCCGTGGCGCGCGGGGTGTCGGGTGACGGCGCCCTGCTCTTTCCTGCATCCAGGCCCACCGTCGCGGCGCGCAGCATCGCCCCGCCTCGTCAGGGCCTCGATGTCGTGCCGGTGCCGCGCACCCTGACCGGGCTGCACGGCGCCCACGAGGGGCGCCGCCCCGGTCAGGGCGGTGACTTCCGGGACATCCATCCGTTCGCGCCGGGCGACGAGCTCCGGCGTGTGGACTGGCGCGCGACCGCGCGCCTCGCGCGTCGACCGGGCGATCTCCTGGTGCGACGGACCACCGCCCTCAGCGAAGCCTCGGTGGTGATCGCGATGGACACGGCGGAGGATCTGGGGACGGTCGTGGCATCGTGGGGAACCGGCGACTTCGAGCGCAGCGGCGTCACCTCGCTCGATCGCGCACGCCAGGCCGCCGGAGCGATCGCCGCCGCCGCGATCGGCGAGGGCGACAGAGTGGCGCTGCACGTGCTCGTGTACGGCGGCCGTTCGCTGCGCAGCGGCGGCGGGGCGCGGCATCTCGCCCGGCTGGAGACGACCATCGCCGCGATCGGCCAGGCCGGCGAGGACGCGCGTTTCCGGCGGACGCCGCACGTTGCGCACGGCTCAGTGATCTATGTGCTCTCCACGTTCTTCGAGGGCGCGGCGGCGCAGACCGCGATGATGTGGCGAGCCGGCGGGCATCGCGTGGTGGCGGTCGATGTGCTGCCCGATCTGGACCTCGCCCGGCTGACGAAGACGCAGCTCATCGCGCTGCGCGTCGTGCTCGCCGAGCGGGAGAACATATTCGGCGACCTCCGAGGGGCGGGCGTCGACGTCATCCTGTGGTCCGATGAGGCTGCGGCCGAGTTGCGTGCAGCGGCGAGGAGCAGGAGATGAGGGCCAACGACACCGTCACGACCGGCGCTGCCGTCTCTTGGCTCGCGCTGCGGGTGGCGCTGGTCGTGGTCGTGGGCGCCGGCGCCGTCACACTCACTCCGCTGGTCGGCTGGTCCGTCGCGGCGGTGCTGCTGGGCGTGCTCGCCGTCGTCCTGCCGCAGTCGTTCGCAGCATGGGGGTCGGTGGCGTGCTTCGTCATCGGGATGCTGATCGCCGGCCCTGATCCGGGCCGCGCGATGATCGCCGTGCTCGTCGTGCATCTGATCCACATCCTGACGACGCTGATCCTCGTCGTCCCGGTCCGCGCTCGCATCGTGCTCAGGGCTCTGAGGCCGACGGCGCTCCGCTTCCTGGTCGTGCAGGCGATCGCCCAGCCATTGACGCTCCTCGTCATGCTGGGATCTGCGCGCGAAATCGTCGAGGCGCCGTGGGTCGTCGTCGCTGGTGCGGCGGCGCTGGTCACGCTCACCGTCGTGCTGATCGTGGGCTCGACAGGCGAGGAGAAGTGAGCAGCGGAGCCAATGTCCGTGGCCCCTCGTAGACTTGATCAGTGCCTATCGTCCCGGTTGCAACCCCAGGAAAACTCAGTGTTCGCGGTGCCCGCGTCCACAATCTCAAGAACGTCGACATCGACATTCCCCGCGACTCTCTCGTCGTGTTCACCGGCCTGTCCGGATCAGGGAAGTCCAGTCTCGCATTCGACACGATCTTCGCCGAAGGGCAGCGCCGCTACGTCGAATCGCTGAGCGCTTACGCGCGGCAGTTCCTCGGGCAGGTCGACCGACCAGACGTCGACTTCATCGAAGGGCTGAGCCCCGCGGTCTCGATCGACCAGAAGTCGACCAACCGCAACCCGCGGTCGACGGTCGGCACGATCACCGAGATCTACGACTACATGCGCCTGCTCTGGGCGCGCATCGGCATCCCGCACTGCCCGCAGTGCGGAGAGAAGATCCAGCGTCAGACGGTGCAGCAGATCGCCGACCAGCTGATGGAGCTCCCCGAGCGCACGCGCTACCAGATCGTCGCGCCGATCGTCTCGCAGAAGAAGGGCGAGTTCGTCGACCTGTTCCGCGAGCTCGGGGCCAAGGGGTACTCCCGTGCGATCGTCGATGGTGATCTGATCCAGCTCGCCGAGCCGCCCACGCTGAAGAAGAGCTACAAGCACGACATCGCCGTCGTCGTCGACCGTCTCGTGGCAGCCGACGACATCCTCGGCCGCGTGACCGATTCGGTGGAGACGGCCCTCGGACTCGCCGGTGGCGTCGTGCAGGTCAACTACGTCGACGCAGAGGGCGACGACGCCTGGCAGTCGTTCTCCGAGAAGCTCGCGTGCCCCAACGGCCACGCGCTCACCCTCACCGAGATCGAGCCGCGCACCTTCTCATTCAATGCGCCGTTCGGCGCCTGCCCTGCCTGCTCGGGCCTCGGCACCAGCATGTCGGTCGACACCGATCTCATGCTCGGCGACGAGGAGCTCTCGATCCGCGAAGGCGCGATCATCCCGTGGACGACGCAGGGCAAGGGACTGTTCCAGTACTACGAGCGTCTGCTCGAGGGCCTGGCGGCCGATCTCAACTTCTCGCTCGACACCCCGTGGCAGGATCTGCGGGTCGATGTGCAGGACGCGATCCTGCGCGGCGACAACTACAAGGTCACCGTCAAGTGGAAGAACCGCTACGGACGCGAGATGCGCTACGCCTCGGGGTTCGAGGGCGTCGTGCCCTACATCGAGCGGCAGTACGCCCAGGCCGAGTCCGACACGCAGCGCGCGCGCTGGGGCGAGTACTTGCGCGAGGTGCCGTGCCCGGTGTGCGATGGCAACCGTCTCAAGCCCGAGGTCCTCGCTGTGCAGGTCCACGGGCACTCGATCGCCGAGGTCTCGCACCTGAGCCTCGCCGACGCCCGCGACTTCATGGAGACGCTGACGCTCACCGATCGCGAGGCGAAGATCGCGGCGCAAGTGCTCCGCGAGATCCGGCTGCGGCTCGATTTCCTGCTGCAGGTCGGCCTTGCCTACCTGAACCTCAGCCGCTCGGCGGGCTCGCTCTCCGGCGGCGAGGCGCAGCGCATCCGTCTGGCGACGCAGATCGGTTCTGGGCTGACGGGCGTGCTGTACGTGCTCGACGAGCCGTCGATCGGTCTGCACCAGCGTGACAACCGCCGGCTGATCGACACGCTGCTGAAGTTGCGCGACCTCGGCAACACGCTGATCGTCGTCGAGCACGACGAGGAGACCATCGAGGCGGCCGACTGGGTCGTCGACATCGGTCCCGGCGCAGGGGTCAACGGCGGCGAGGTCGTGCACTCGGGGCCGTATTCGGCGCTCCTGAGCGAATCCGCCTCGATGACGGGGGAGTACCTCTCCGGACGTCGTGAGATCCCGACCCCGAAGAAGCGCCGCAAGATCGACAAGAAGCGGATGCTGAGCGTGGTCGGCGCGCGCGAGAACAACCTCAAGAACGTCAACGCGGACTTCCCGCTCGGCCTGCTGACGGCGGTCACCGGCGTCAGCGGATCCGGCAAGTCCTCGCTCGTCAACGACATCCTGTATCAAGTGCTCGCCTCGCGGCTGAACGGGGCTCGCACGGTGCCGGGCAAGCACACACGCGTGTCGGGCCTCGACAACCTCGACAAGGTCGTGCACGTCGACCAGGCGCCGATCGGCCGCACCCCGCGGTCGAACCCGGCGACCTACACGGGCGTGTTCGACCGCATCCGCACGCTGTTCAGCGAGACGCCCGAGGCGAAGGTGCGCGGCTATCAGCCCGGGCGCTTCAGCTTCAACGTGAAGGGCGGGCGCTGCGACGCCTGCTCGGGCGACGGCACGATCAAGATCGAGATGAACTTCCTCCCCGACGTGTACGTGGACTGCGAGGTCTGCCACGGCAAGCGGTACAACCGCGACACCCTGGCCGTGCACTACAAGGGCAAGAACATCGCGGAGGTGCTCGAGATGCCGATCGCCGAGGCTGCGGAGTTCTTCGAGCCGATCCAGGCGATCCACCGGTACATGAAGACGCTCGTCGACGTGGGACTCGGCTATGTGCGGTTGGGTCAGTCGGCGACCACGCTGTCGGGCGGCGAGGCGCAGCGCGTCAAGCTCGCCACCGAGCTCCAGCGGCGCAGCAACGGCCGCAGCATCTACGTGCTCGACGAGCCGACCACCGGTCTGCACTTCGAAGACGTGCGCAAGCTCCTCGAAGTCCTGAACGGGCTGGTCGACAAGGGCAACACGGTCATCGTGATCGAGCACAACCTCGATGTGATCAAGTCGGCCGACTGGGTGATCGACCTGGGTCCCGAAGGGGGCTCCGGCGGCGGCGAGATACTCGCGACGGGCACTCCCGAGCAGATCGCGCGTGTCGATGAGAGCCACACCGGGCAGTTCCTCGCCGAGATCCTGGGTGAGGGGCGCGCCGCGCGGATGGCCGGCTGATGGCCGACGTGCTGCCCTACAAGCCGCGGGCGGGCGAGATCCCGACCGACCCTGGCGTGTACCGGTTCCGCGACGCGGACGGGCGCGTGCTCTACGTCGGCAAGGCGAAGAACCTGCGTCAGCGGCTGTCGAACTACTTCGCGCCGTTGCGCACCCTCCACGAGCGCACGAGGCGCATGGTCACGACCGCAGCATCCGTCGAGTGGACCGTGGTGCCCACGGACGTGGACTCGCTGCAGCTCGAGTACATGTGGATCAAGGAGTTCGATCCGCCCTTCAACGTGCGCTACAAGGATGACAAGTCGTACCCGTTCATGGCGGTCACCCTCGGGGACGAGGCGCCGCGGGTGATCGTCACGCGCAATCGCAAGATCCCCGGCGCGCGCTACTTCGGCCCCTACCCGAAGGTGTGGGCGGTTCACGACACGATCGACCTGATGATCAAGGCGTTCCCGATCCGCACGTGCAGCGACGCCAGCTACAAGCGCGCGATGCAGACGGGGAGGCCCTGCTTCCCCGGCCAGATCGGCAAGTGCGGCGGGCCCTGCTCGATGACGGTGTCGATCGACGAGCACCGTGCCATGGTCGACGATTTCGTCGCCTTCATGGCAGGGGGCGACGAGCGCTTCACCCGCGAACTGACGAAGCGGATGCTCGGTGCATCCGCCGACATGGACTACGAAGCCGCGGCGAAGTACCGTGACAAGCTCTCTGCGATCGAAGCCGTGCTGGGCAAGAGCGCCCTCGTGCTCGCGGCCGATGAGGACGCAGACCTCTTCGGCATCGCCGAGGACGAGCTGTCGGCGGCCGTGCAGCACTTCGTGATCCGCGGCGGACGCGTCCGCGGCGTCAGGGCGCTGACGATCGACAAGGAGATCGACATCACGGGTCCCGAACTCGTCGATCAGGTGCTGCAGCGCGCCTACGGAGACGCGCAGGACGTACCGCGCCGCATCCTCGTGCCCGTGCTGCCCGATGACGCCGCCGAGCTGGAGGAGTGGCTGCGCGAGCGCCGGGGCCGGAAGGTCGAGATCGCTGTCGCGCAGCGCGGCCAGCGGGCCGATCTCATGCGCACGGCGACGCTGAACGCGCAGCAGGCGCTGATCCGTCACAAGACCCGCCGCACGAGCGACTATGTCGCGCGCACCCAGGCGCTCACCGATCTGCAGGACGCTCTGGGGATGGCGGATGCTCCGCTGCGCATCGAGTGCTTCGACATCTCCCATCTCAGCGGGACGAACGTGGTCGCCTCCATGGTCGTGTTCGAAGACGGTCTTCCCCGCAAAGACCAGTACCGGTCGTTCAACATCGCCGAGACGACTGACGACACGGATTCGATGTACCAGGTGCTCACCCGGCGTCTCGCCTATCTCGACCGCCCGGAGCCGGAGGAGGACCTTTCGACGGGCTCGGCGATCCAGGAGGAGGAAGGGGTCGGGCGACGGAAGCCGCGTTTCGCCTATCCGCCGCAGCTGCTCCTGGTCGACGGAGGCCAGCCCCAGGTCGCAGCAGCGGCCCGTGCGCTGCGCGACTCCGGTCACACCGAGATCGCCGTGTGCGGTATCGCGAAGCGTCTCGAGGAGATCTGGCTGCCCGACGACGACTTCCCGGTCATCCTGCCGCGCACGAGCGAGGCCCTGTACCTGCTGCAGCGGCTTCGCGACGAGGCGCACCGCTTCGCGATCACCCACCAGCGCAAGCGCCGCCGCAACGACATCGCCTCGGTGCTGTCGGAGGTTCCCGGGCTCGGAGCCTCGCGCATCAAGGTGCTTCTGAAGCACTTCGGCTCCGTCACCGCACTGCGCGCGGCAGCCCCTGGAGAGATCGAGAAGGTGCAGGGCATCGGGCCAGTGCTCGCGCAGAACATCCACAAGCATCTCTCCAGTCGATAGGCTGGTCTCGGCGGGGGAGAAGGAGCAACGATGGCAGACGGGGACACGGGCGAGTTCCTCATCGTCACAGGCATGTCGGGTGCCGGGCGCACCACGGTCGCGAACGCGCTCGAGGACCTCGGATGGTACGTCGTCGACAACCTGCCGCCGCAGATACTGCGCCCGCTTCTCGACCTCACCGACATGGGCGGTGACGCGCTGCCGAAGATCGCCGCGGTCGTCGATGTTCGCGGACGCAACCTGTTCGACGACTTCCCGGGCGTGGCGAGAGCCCTTCGGTCCCGGGGATCGGTGCGAGTGCTGTTCCTCGACGCCTCCGACGACGTGCTGGTGCGGCGGTTCGAAGCCGTGCGCCGACCTCATCCGCTGCAGGACGACGGCACTCTCCTCGACGGCATCCGAACCGAGCGCGCCAAGCTGGCGCCGATTCGCGAGGCGGCCGACCTCGTGATCGACACGTCCTCGCTGAACATCCATCAGCTGGCGACCCAGGTCTCCGACCTCTTCTCCGAAGAGGGAGCGGCGCGCCATCGCGTCACGCTGCTGAGCTTCGGCTTCAAGTACGGGCTGCCGACCGATGTCGACCTCGTAGCGGACATGCGGTTCCTGCCGAACCCGTTCTGGAACGAAGAGCTGCGCGGTCAGACCGGGCAGGACGAGGCCGTGCGCGACTATGTGCTCTCTCGCGAGGGGGCGACCGAGTTCCTCGACGCGTACGCCGCCGCGCTCACGCCCGTGCTCGAGGGGTATCAGCGCGAGAACAAGAGCCACTCGACCGTGGCGATCGGCTGCACGGGCGGGAAGCACCGCTCCGTGGCGATGAGCGAGGAGCTCGCGCGACGCCTCGCGGCGGTCCCCGGAGTGGCCGTGAACGTGCGTCACAGAGACCTGGGCAGGGAGTAGCCGGGAATCAGTTCCGGGTAGGCTGGAGGTTTGCGTCGCGATCCGACGCGTGATCGTGAAGGAGTCCCGTGGCACTAACCACCGACGTCAAGGCTGAGCTCGTCAGCATCCGCAATGCACCCCCCACGGTGCGTGTCTCCGAGGTCACCGCTGTGCTCCGCTTCGCCGGCGGCCTGCACTCGATCGCCGGCCGCGTCGCCGTCGAGGCCGAGGTGGATGCCGAGGTGCTCGCCCAGCGCGTGGCAAAGGACCTCGCCGAGATCTACGGCGTGCGCCCGGAGATCGCCCAGGTGCAGTCGAGCACGGCGAATGAAGGCGCGCGCTGGGCGGTCCGTGTGATCTCGGCGGGCGAGACGCTCGCGCGCCAGACGGGACTTCTCGACCAGCGCCGGCGTCCTGTGCGGGGGCTTCCGAACCGGCTCACCACGGGGTCGCGGGCAGAGGTCGCCGGGCTCTGGCGTGGAGCGTTCCTCGCCGCCGGAACCCTCAGCGAGCCCGGGCGCTCGGCGATGCTCGAGGTGGCCTGCCCCTCGTCGGAGGCGGCCATGGCCCTGGTCGGCGCGGCCCACCGACTCGGCGTCGCGGCGAAGGCCCGTGAAGTGCGCGGGATGCCCCGCGTCGTCGTGCGCGAGGGCGAGGCCATCCGCAGCATCCTCAGCGAGATGGGGGCCCACCGCACGGCCGCCGCCTGGGAGGAGATGCGTCAGCGCCGCGAGGTCCGTGCCGGGGTCAACCGGCTCGTGAACTTCGACGACGCGAACTTGCGTCGCTCGGCGCAGGCCGCGGTCGCGGCGTGCGCGCGTGTCGAGCGCGCGCTGGAGATCCTCGCCGACGACGTGCCCGATCATCTGAAGGTCGCGGGCGAGCTGCGTCTTGCGCATCGCGACGCGAGTCTCGACGAGCTGGGTCATCACGCCGATCCGCCCATGACCAAGGACGCTGTGGCGGGCCGCATCCGCCGTCTGCTGGCGATGGCTGACAAGCGCGCCCAGCTGGAGGGCATTCCCGGTACCGAAGCAGCCGTGCCAGCGGGGCTGGACGTCTGAGGGTTCGACGAACTCAGCGACGCAGGCCTGACGAAGCGAGCCGGTCCCGAAAGGGACCGGCTCGCTTCGTCATCTGGCGGAAGGAACCCGACCACACGTGCGTTGTCGTCACTAGGATGAAAAGCGTCTGCTCCGCACCGCATTCGGTGGCGCGGAGGATCGGCAAGCGCCGCGGCGCGGCGCGGATTGGATGAAAGCGATATGGCTGTTTACACGCTCCCCGACCTTCCTTACGACTTCGCGGCGCTCGAACCGCACATCAGCGGCAAGATCATGGAACTCCACCATGACAAGCACCACGCGGCCTACGTCACGGGCGCGAACGCGGCGCTCGACGGTCTCGCAGAGGCTCGTGAGACGGGCAACCTCGCGAACGTCAACAAGCTCGAGAAGGACCTCGCGTTCAACCTCGGCGGGCACGTCAACCACTCGATCTTCTGGACCAACCTCTCCCCGAACGGCGGCGGCGAGCCCGAGGGGGAGCTCCGTGCGGCGATCGACGAGTTCTTCGGCTCCTTCGAGAAGTTCCAGGCGCACTTCACCGCGAACGCCTTGGGAATCCAGGGCTCCGGCTGGTCGGTGCTCAGCTGGGACTCGATCGGGCAGCGCCTGATCATCCAGCAGCTGTTCGACCAGCAGTCCAACGCGGCCCAGGGTACGGTGCCGCTGTTCCAGCTCGACATGTGGGAGCACGCCTTCTACCTCGACTACCTCAACGTCAAGGCCGACTACGTCAAGGCGGCGTGGAACATCGCCAACTGGGAGAACGTGGCTCGGCGCTTCGAAACAGCCCGTGAGAAGACCTCGGGCCTGCTGGTACTGTCGTAAACAAGACGGGCGTCCCGACGGACTCTGCCCGTCGGGACGCCGTTGTCCAGAATCAAGTTGAAACCGCGCGTATTGCGCACAAGAAATCAGGAGACCTTAGTGTCTGTCAAGATCGGTATCAACGGCTTCGGCCGCATCGGACGTAACTTCCTTCGTGCGGCTCTCGCACAGGGCGCTGACCTCGACATCGTCGCAGTCAACGACCTCACTGACAACAAGACCCTCGCGCACCTGCTGAAGTACGACTCGGTCGGCGGCGTCCTCGACGCCGAGATCAGCTACGACGACGACAGCATCACGGTCAACGGCAAGAAGATCAAGGCCTTCGCGGACCGCGACCCCGCCAACCTCCCGTGGGGCGAGCTGGGCGTCGACATCGTCATCGAGTCGACCGGCTTCTTCACCAAGGCGGAGCTCGCCAAGAAGCACATCGAGGCAGGCGCCAAGAAGGTCCTGATCTCGGCACCGGGCACCGGCGTCGACGGCACGTTCGTCATGGGCGTGAACGAGGACACCTACGACCCCGCCACGCAGCACGTCATCTCCAACGCGTCGTGCACCACCAACTGCCTCGCACCGCTCGCGCAGGTCTTCAACGACGCATTCGGCATCGACCGCGGCTTCATGATGACCGCTCACGCCTACACCGCAGACCAGAACCTGCAGGACGGTCCGCACGGTGACCTGCGTCGCGCCCGCGCCGCAGCGATCAACATCGTCCCCGCATCCACCGGCGCCGCGAAGGCGATCGGCGAGGTGCTGCCGGAGCTCAACGGCAAGCTGTCCGGCTCGTCGTACCGCGTCCCGGTCCCCACCGGCTCGATCGTCGACCTCACGCTGGTCACCGACCGCGAGAACCTCACGGTCGACGAGGTCAACGAGGCGTACAAGAAGGCCGCCGCAGACGGTCGCCTCGCTGGCTACCTGCAGTACAACGAGGACCAGATCGTCTCCAGCGACATCGTGCACAACCCGCACTCCTCGATCTTCGACTCCACTCTGACCAACGTCAGCGGCAACCTCGTCAAGGTCTCGAGCTGGTACGACAACGAGTGGGGCTACTCCAACCGTCTCGTCGACCTGACCGAGTACGTGGCCGAGCGTCTCTGAAGCTCAGACACATGACTCTGCGCACCCTGGACTCTCTGGGTCCGCTCGAGGGCAAGCGCGTCATCGTCCGTTGTGACCTGAACGTCCCGCTTCGGGATGGGGTCATAACGGACGATGGTCGTGTTCGCGCCTCGCTGCCGACTCTCAACGCACTCATCAACGCGGGTGCCCGCGTCATCGTGTGCTCGCACCTGGGCCGCCCCGATGGGGCCCCCGATCCGCAGTACAGCCTCGAGCCGGTCGCGCAGCGGCTGTCCGAGCTGCTGGGCGCTCCGGTCGCGTTCGCGCGCGACACGGTGGGCGAGTCGGCGAAGGATGCCGTCGCCTCCCTGGAGGACGGCGGAGTCGTCGTCATCGAGAACCTGCGATTCAACGCGGGGGAGACGGCGAAGGACGATGCCGAGCGCGCCGCATTCGCGGGGCAGCTCGCAGAACTCGGCGACGTGCTCGTCTCCGACGGGTTCGGCGTCGTGCACCGCAAGCAGGCGAGCGTCTACGACTTGGCTCAGCTGCTTCCGTCGGCGGCCGGTCTGCTGATCGCCGCAGAACTCGACGTGCTCGACCGTCTCACCGAGAACCCCGAGCGCCCGTACGCGGTCGTGCTCGGCGGATCGAAGGTGAGCGACAAGCTCGGCGTGATCTCGCACCTGCTTCCTCGCGTCGACCGGATCCTCGTCGGCGGCGGGATGCTGTTCACCTTCTTGAAGGCGCAGGGCCACGAGGTGGCCTCGAGTCTCCTCGAGGAGGACCAGCTCGACACCGTCCGCGGCTACATCGCCGAGGCGGCCGAGCGCGGCGTGGAGCTCGTGCTGCCGACCGACGTCGTCGTGGCGGAGAAGTTCGCCGCAGACGCGGCGCACGAGGTCGTCGCGGCGGATGCGATCGAGTCGACGGCCTTCGGCGCGTCCGGCATCGGTCTCGACATCGGTCCTGAGACGGCGGCGAGATTCGCCGACGTCGTACGCGGTTCGAAGACGGTGTTCTGGAACGGCCCCATGGGCGTGTTCGAGTTCCCCGCGTTCGCAGCCGGTACCAAGGCCGTGGCACAGGCGCTCACCGAGGTCGACGGACTCAGCGTCGTCGGCGGCGGTGATTCGGCCGCTGCGGTGCGTCAGCTCGGCTTTTCCGACGACCAGTTCGGTCACATCTCGACCGGTGGCGGCGCAAGCCTCGAGTTCCTCGAGGGCAAGAAACTACCCGGCCTGGAGGTGCTCGGATGGGTCTGAACACTCGTACCCCGCTGATCGCGGGAAACTGGAAGATGAATCTCGACCACCTGCAGGCGGTCGCGTTCGTACAGAAGCTGCACTGGACGCTGAAGGACGCCAAGCACGAGGACGGCTCGGTGGAGGTCGCGGTGTTCCCGCCCTTCACCGACATCCGCAGCGTGCAGACGCTGATCGACGCCGACAAGATCCCCTTCGCGCTCGGCGCGCAGGACCTGTCCGCACACGACTCCGGTGCCTACACCGGTGAGGTGTCGGGCGCGTTCCTCGCGAAGCTCGATGCGAAGTACGTCATCATCGGCCATTCCGAGCGTCGTGAGTACCACGCGGAGTCCGACGAGGTCGTGGCAGCGAAGACGAAGGCTGCGATCAAGAACGGCCTGGTTCCGGTGATCTGCGTCGGCGAGACGGCGGAGGACCTCGAGAAGTTCGGTGCGAGCGCCGTTCCGGCCGGTCAGCTCGAGGTCGCGCTGCAGGGGCTCTCGAAGGATGCCGACATCGTCGTGGCGTACGAGCCGGTCTGGGCCATCGGCTCGGGGCAGGCGGCGACGCCTCAGCAGGCGCAGGACGTCTGCGCGGCTCTGCGTGCGGTGATCGCGAAGGTCCTCGGCGACGACGCGGCTGCGCGGACCCGCATCCTCTACGGCGGATCGGTGAAGTCGTCGAACATCGCCAGCTTCATGCGCGAGCCCGACGTCGACGGCGCTCTGGTCGGCGGGGCGAGCCTCGTGGTCGACGAGTTCGCAGCGATCATCCGCTTCGAGAAGCACGTAGGCGTCTGAGCGTGTGGCGGGGCTCCGGCCTCGCCACACCGTATACTTGACCGTTACGGGGGCTATCCCGCCCCGGCGAAAGGCTTCTTCCTCGTGGAAATTCTCGAGTTCGTCCTGCAGGTGCTGCTGGGCATCACCAGCGTTCTGCTGACTCTCCTCATCCTGCTCCACAAGGGCCGCGGCGGCGGCCTGTCCGACATGTTCGGCGGTGGCATGTCCACCGCGGTCGGCTCGTCGGGCCTGGCGGAGCGCAACCTCAACCGCTTCACGGTGATCCTCGCGCTGATCTGGTTCGTGTCGATCGTCGCGCTCGGCCTCATCACGAAGTTCGAGGTGATCTGATGGCTACCGGCGGCAACGCGATCAGGGGCACCCGTGTCGGCTCCGGCCCGATGGGTGAACAGGACCACGGCTATCACGCCGACCGCATCGCGGTCTCCTACTGGGACGGCCTCGGCAACGAGACGGTCCGCTACTTCGCGGCAGGTCTGCCCGACGAGGAGATCCCGGAGATCATTGATCACCCGCAGTCCGGTCTGCCGGCCGGTCGCGACAAGGAGAACCCTCCGGCTCTCGCGAAGACCGAGCCGTACAAGACGCACCTCGCCTACGTGAAGGAGCGTCGCACCGACGAGGAGGCCGTCCAGCTCCTCGAGGACGCTCTCACACAGCTGCGCGAGCGACGCGGCCAGTAAGACATCGCAGAGAAGCCGCCGTGACCATCCGGTCGCGGCGGCTTCTTCATGTCACCGGCAGCCCGCCGCCGCGTCGATGTATGACTGCGGGGGATAGCCGTAGGCCCACACGCCGTTGGCGTCGTCGGTGTAGCCCATGCTGATCGCCCAGGCCGTGGCCCACTTCTCGATGCTGTCCTGCGTCGACGAGTCGTACATGTCCTGGCACTTCACGCTGATGGCGTGCCCGACCTCGTGGGCGACGAGCGACTTGCTCGTGATCGACGGCCACTGCTCGGCCACCGAATTCGACAGCTCGATCACCGCGTGGCCCGGTGTGGACCACCACCAGGTGGTGAGCCCGCCCATGCTGCCGTTGTCACCGACGCCGTTGACGATCGGGTTCCAGTCGAACTCGAGGAGCACCCCGGGCGCCAAAGACCTGGCGAACGCCTCGATTGCGAGGCGGTTTTGCATGAGCGGTCCCGCCTTCTCCGCAAGCTCCACCTGCTCAGAGGAGACGACCTGCGTGGCGGCGTCCTGAAGCGCGACGAACGAGGTGACGGCGTCCTGGTCGATCGACGTGACCTCAGCCAGATCCGCCGCGGACTCGCGCAGCGCGATCACCGCGTCGTTCTTCGCGGAGATGTGGGCGCTTTCGAACGGAGCGGCGGCCGAGGCGGCCGACGAGAGCAGCGTGATGCCGGCGTCCGAGACGGACGAGCCTGCGGTCTCGATCAGCGGTGATCGGTCGGCGAGGTCGTCATCGAGGTCGGCCAGATCGGCGCGGTCATCCGACAGGCGATCAGAGGCGGCGAACAGCTCCCAGAACCAGCCGGGCTTCTCCGTCCGGTCAGGGATCTCGGTGTCGAGCACCGTCTCGGTGTCGGCCACGACCTCATCGGCCTCGTCCACCGCTGCCGAAAGGACATCCTTGGATGCGGCGGGAGCGAGGGTGCCGTTGTCGCTCTCGAGGATCTGCGTCGCAGACGCGGTCACGGCATCGAGGTCGGTCGTCGACGCGCGAACGTCGAGGAGCGTCGCATGAGTCGAATCGGCCTGCGCCTCGAACTGCTCTGCCGCGTCATCGAAGCCGAGATTGCCGGCGAGCTGGAGACCGCCGAAGACCGCCCCGGCGGCGAACACGCCGACGATGCTGAGGATCAGGCCGGTGCGACGGCGGCGCGTCTTTCGACCCACCGCAGCGGTTCCGGAGAAGTGCATCGGCAGAGTGTGGACGCCGTGCGCTGCGGAGTGCGGATCGACCACGCATCCTCCCTAGTGAAAAGGCCCTCGCTGCGAAGCGAGGACCTGATCCGAGTGAGGGGGTGACGGGAATCGAACCCGCGCAATCAGTTTGGAAGACTGAGACTCTACCATTGAGCTACACCCCCGAACCGGCGAACCGGACTCAAACGACTATAGCGGACAGTGAAGAGTGCTCGCGTCCGTTAGACTCTTCGAGGCTGAATCTGCATGCGGATTCCCCGGGGCGTAGCTCAGTTTGGTAGAGCGCCCGCTTTGGGAGCGGGAGGTCGCAGGTTCAACTCCTGTCGCCCCGACACGGCTTCACAGGCCTGACAGCCGCGATTCAGCGCGGAAATCACAAGGAGAACACACCAGCATGGCGAACAGCACCGTCGAGAAGCTGACCCCGACCCGGGTCAAGCTCAGCATCACGGTCACCCCCGAAGACCTCAAGCCCAGCATCGCCCACGCCTACGAGCACATCGCTCAGGACGTGCAGATCCCCGGCTTCCGCAAGGGCAAGGTTCCGGCCCCGATCATCGACCAGCGCATCGGACGTGGCGCGGTCATCGAGCACGCCGTCAACGAGGGCCTCGACAAGTTCTTCCGCGAGGCCACCGTCGAGCACAAGGTGCGCGTCGTCGGCCGGCCGTCGGCGGAGATCACCCAGTGGCCGAACGAGAAGGACTTCTCCGGCGACCTGCTCGTCGACGTCGAGGTCGACGTGCGCCCCGACATCGAACTCCCCTCGTACGACGGCATCACGGTGACCGTCGACGCCGTCGAGACCGATGAGGCGGCCATCGATGAGGAGCTCGAGCGTCTCCGCGCCCGCTTCGGCACTCTCGTGCCGGTCGACCGTCCCGCAGCGAAGGGCGACTTCGTCGAACTCGACCTCGTCGCCACGATCGACGGCGCCGAGATCGACCGTGCCGAGGGCGTCTCCTACGAGGTCGGCTCGGGCGAGCTCCTCGAGGGCATCGACGACGCGATCGAGTCGCTGACCGCGGGTGAGGACACCACGTTCCGCTCGTCGCTCGTCGGCGGCGACCACGCCGGCTCCGAGGCCGAGGTCTCCGTGACCGTCAAGGCCGTCAAGGAGCGCGAGCTTCCCGAGGCCGACGACGACTTCGCGCAGATCGCCAGCGAGTTCGACACGATCGCCGAACTCCGTGAGAGCCTCTCCGAGCGCGTTGCTCAGCAGAGCGTCTTCACGCAGGGTTCAGCGGCTCGCGACAAGCTCGTCGAGACGCTGCTCGAGAAGATCGACATCCCGGTGCCGCCGCAGCTCATCGAGGACGAGGTGCACAACCACCTCGAGGGCGAAGGCCGTCTCGAGGACGACGCGCACCGCGCCGAGGTGACCGAGGCGAGCGAGAAGCAGTTCCGCACGCAGGTCCTGCTCGACACGATCGCCGAGCAGGCCGACGTGCAGGTCTCGCAGGACGAGCTCTCGCAGTACCTCATCCAGTCGGCCTCGCAGTACGGCATGGCTCCGCAGGAGTTCGTCGAGGCGCTGCAGTCCTCGAACCAGCTCCCCGCGCTGGTCGGCGAGGTCGCCCGCAACAAGGCGCTCGCGATCGCCCTGGGCAAGGTCAAGGTCGTCGACACGAACGGCAAGGCCGTGGACCTGAGCGACTTCATCGTGACCGACGACGAGGCTGAGGCTGACGCCGAGGCGGCTGAGGCTCCCGCCGAGGAGAAGCCCGCGAAGAAGGCTCCGGCGAAGAAGGCTCCCGCGAAGAAGGCGGCGGCCGAGAAGGCCGATGCCGAGACCGCCGCGAAGCCCGCCGCGAAGAAGGCTCCGGCCAAGAAGGCTCCGGCCAAGAAGGCTCCGGCCAAGAAGGCAGCCGACTCGGCTGAGTGATCGACAGATGGGATGAAGGGGGCGGATGCTGCGGCATCCGCCCCTTTCTCGTACAGGAGGACGACAGATGAACTGGGACGAGCGGATCGACGAGGTCTGGGCGGATGCGACGGGGGAGGAGGTCGGCGACGAGATCATCGCGCGCATCGACGCACTCGCCGCTGAACGCGGAGCGGATGATGCGCGGGCGGAGTTCGAGCGCGCGGGCGCCCGAGACTCCGCGGGTCGCCCCGCAGAGGCCGTGGAGCTGTATCGCCGAGCTCTCGAGCTCGGTCTCGATGCTGAGCACCGGCCGCAGGCGGTCGTCCAACTGGCCAGCTCGCTGCGCAATCTCGGTGAGTTCGATCAGGCGCTGGCCGTGATCAGGGCGGAGGAGGAGATCTCGGCCGACGGTCCGTACCGTGACGCCGTCGCCGCCGTCCACGCTCTCGTCCTGGCCAGTGCGGGACAACCCGCGCGTGGGCTCTCGGTCGCACTTCTCGCGCTGGTTCCGCACCTTCCCCGGTACCACCGGTCGATGACGGCGTACGCTCACGACATCGCCGACGCCGACGCCTGATATGCCGACGGCGAACACGACCTGAACCCCGCGTTGTCGCCGGTAGATTCGAATCACTGAAACACGGAATCAGGAGCTGACATGGCTGCAGAACCCCTCCTCGCGACGAGCGTCTTCGATCGTCTGCTGAAGGACCGCATCATCTGGTTGGGCTCGGAGGTGCGCGACGAGAACGCCAACGAGATCTGCGCGAAGATCCTTCTTCTCGCGGCAGAGGACTCGGAGAAGGACATCTTCCTCTACGTCAACTCGCCCGGTGGCTCCATCACCGCGGGTATGGCGATCTACGACACGATGCAGTTCGTTCCGAACGACATCGTCACGGTGGGCATCGGCATGGCGGCGTCGATGGGTCAGTTGCTGTTGACCGCCGGCACCAAGGGCAAGCGTTACATCACTCCGAACGCCCGAGTGCTGCTGCACCAGCCGCACGGCGGCTTCGGTGGCACTTCGAGCGACATCCAGACGCAGGCGCAGCTCATCACCTCGATGAAGAACCGTCTCGCTGAGATCACGGCGGCCCAGACCGGCAAGTCGGTCGAGCAGATCAACGCCGACGGCGACCGCGATCGCTGGTTCACGGCCCAGGAAGCGCTCGAGTACGGCTTCGTCGACCACATCCGCGAATCGGCCTCCGACGTCATCGGCGGCGGCGGCACCGAGCAGGACTCGAAGTAAGCGGAAAGAGAAGGAATCACATGTACACACCCACCTTCCGCGCTGCCGGCAACCTCCCGTCCAGCCGCTATGTGCTCCCGCAGTTCGAGGAGCGCACCGCCTACGGCTTCAAGCGCCAGGACCCGTACAACAAGCTGTTCGAAGATCGAGTGATCTTCCTCGGCGTGCAGGTCGACGACGCGTCGGCCGACGACGTGATGGCTCAGCTCCTCGTCCTCGAGAGCCAGGACTCCGAGCGCGACATCACGATGTACATCAATTCGCCCGGTGGATCGTTCACCGCGATGACCGCGATCTACGACACCATGCAGTACGTGGCGCCGCAGATCCAGACCGTGGTGCTCGGACAGGCCGCATCGGCGGCATCCGTGCTGCTGGCGGCCGGCGCGCCTGGTAAGCGTCTCGCGCTGCCCAACGCCCGCGTGCTGATGCACCAGCCGGCGATGGGCGAGGCTGGGCACGGGCAGGCGTCCGACATCGAGATCCAGGCGGCGGAGATCCTCCGCATGCGCACCTGGCTCGAAGAGACCATGGCCAAGCACACGGGCAAGACTGCTGAGCAGGTCAACCGCGACATCGACCGCGACAAGATCCTCTCCGCGCCCGAGGCGCTGGAGTACGGGATCGTCGACCAGGTGCTCAGCTCGCGCAAGCGCGTCTGAGTTCCACCCTGAAAGGACGCCGGTCAGTCGACCGGCGTCCTTTTGCGCACCCAGCCGAGCGCCGTCTGCTCATATGAGCAAGAGAGTGCGCGGACGCGGTGAAACGCCTATCCTGGTCGAGGAAGGAGGTTGCCGTGGAAGAAGAGCTTGTCATGGTTCGCGTCGCCGAGCTGTACTACGACGAGGACAAGACCCAGGACGAGATCGGCGCCCTCCTCAAGATCTCCCGATGGAAGGTCGGTCGGCTGCTCACGCAGGCGCGCGAACGCGGCATCGTCCGCATCGAGATCGTGCATCCGCGAGCCCGTCGCCTCGGGCTCGAGCGGCAACTGGTCGAAAGACACGATCTCGCGGCCGCCATCGTCGTGCCCTCGCCCGAGGGAGATGAGGGCACACTCGAGCGGGTCGCGCAGGCCGCAGCCGACTATCTGACCGCGATGCGCCCTGTGCCCCGCACGCTCGGTGTGAGCTGGGGGCGCACGCTGCGCGCCGTCGCCGAAGCACTGCCCGACGGCTGGGCGACCGGAGTGACGGTGGTGCAGCTCAACGGGGGAGTGAGCCTCAACCGCCGCTCCGGCGGAGCAGCCGGCCTCGCGGTCACGATCGCGCAGCGCGCATCAGGACACGTGTCGCTGCTGCCGAGCCCGGCGATTCTCGAACGGGTGGAGACCAAGCAGGCGATCGAGGCGGATCGCACCGTTGCGGCGGTCCTCGAAGAGGCGGCCGAAGCGCAGGCATTCCTTTTCACCGCTGGGCCGTGCGACGCGAGCTCTGCCCACGTCGAGAACGGCTATCTGACGGCATCCGACGTGGAAGAGCTGGCGCGCCGCGGCGCCGTCGGCGATGTCCTCGGCAGGTACATCGACGCCGACGGCAACATCGTCGATCCGCAGCTCGATGCCCGCACCGTCGGGGTCGACCTGGCGAGACTGCGCGCCGCCGCGCGAGCGGTCTTCGTCGCCACGGGCGAAGCGAAACATGACATTGCGCGCACAGTCGTCACGAGCGGCCTGTGCAGCGTCATCGTGACAGACGAGAACACAGCCAGAGCATTGTTGGAGGAACAGTGACGACCAAAGAACTCAGCCGCCGCAGCGCGGTCGACGTGCTGGGCGGTGAGCCCGACGATGCGACGCTTCGCCGCTTCCTGCACGGACTCCCCGGTGTGGACGCGGTGGGACTCGAGCAGCGCGCTGCCGGTCTCGGCACCCGATCGATCAAGACCACCTCGAAGGCGTGGGCGCTCGACACGATCATCAAGCTCATCGACCTGACGACCCTCGAGGGGGCGGACACACCGGGCAAGGTGCGCTCGCTGGTCGCCAAGGCGAAGACGCCGGATGCTGCCGACCCGACGACTCCGCGCGTCGCCGCCGTCTGCGTGTACGGCGACATGGTCGGATACGCCGTCGATGCGCTGGGCGCCGTGCACGGCGATCCTGATGACGGACTGATCTCGGTCGCCGCCGTGGCCACCGCGTTTCCGAGCGGACGATCGTCGCTGGCGATCAAGCTCGCCGACACGGCGGAGGCGGTCGCGGCAGGAGCCGACGAGATCGACATGGTGATCGACCGCGGCGCGTTCCTCTCGGGTCGTTACGGCCTGGTGTTCGACCAGATCGCCGCCGTGAAGGAAGCGTGCCGTCGGGAGGACGGCAGCTACGCCTCGCTCAAGGTGATCCTCGAGACCGGCGAGCTGAACACCTACGACAACATCAAGCGGGCCTCATGGCTCGGCATCCTCGCGGGCGGCGACTTCATCAAGACGTCCACGGGCAAGGTGCAGCCGGCGGCGACGCTGCCCACGACCCTGCTCATGCTCGAGACGGTGCGTGACTGGCACCGGGGCACGGGCGAGAAGATCGGTGTCAAGCCGGCAGGCGGCATCCGCTCGTCGAAGGACGCCGTGAAGTACCTCGTCACCGTCGCCGAGACCGTCGGCGAGGAGTGGCTGCAGCCGCACCTGTTCCGTTTCGGGGCGTCCAGCCTGCTCAACGATGTGCTCCTGCAGCGTCAGAAGCTCGCCACCGGCCACTACTCCGGCCCCGACTACGTCACGATCGACTGAGGACGAGATATGTCATTCCTGGAATACGCACCCGCGCCGGAGTCGAAGGCGGTCCTGAACCTGCGCGACAGCTACGGCCTCTTCATCGATGGCGAATTCGTGGACGGCAGCGGTGCGAGCTTCTCGACCATCTCCCCGTCTGACGAGACGCGCATCGCCGAGATCGCCTCGGCCTCCGACGAAGACGTCGACCGTGCGGTCGCCGCCGCCCGTCGCGCCTACGACAAGACCTGGTCGAAGATGAGCGGTCGTGATCGGGGCAAGTACCTGTTCCGCATCGCTCGCCTCGTGCAGGAGCGCGCCCGCGAGCTCGCCGTCGCCGAGAGCCTCGACAACGGCAAGCCGATCAAGGAGAGCCGCGACGTCGATGTGCCGCTCGTCGCCTCCTGGTTCTTCTATTACGCCGGTTGGGCCGACAAGCTCGACTACGCCGGTCTCGGAGCGAACCCGCGCGCGCTCGGTGTGGCGGGTCAGGTGATCCCGTGGAACTTCCCGCTGCTCATGCTCGCGTGGAAGCTCGCCCCGGCCCTGGCCGCCGGCAACACCGTCGTTCTCAAGCCCGCCGAGACCACGCCGCTGACGGCGCTGATCTTCGCCGAGATCCTGCAGCAGGCCGACCTGCCCACGGGCGTCGTGAACATCATCACCGGTGCGGGATCGACCGGCGCGGCGCTCGTCCGCCACCCTGATGTCGACAAGGTGGCCTTCACCGGCTCGACGGGGGTCGGTCGCGACATCGCGCGTGCCGTTGCCGGAACCGGCAAGAAGCTCACGCTCGAGCTGGGCGGCAAGGCGGCGAACATCGTGTTCGACGACGCTCCGATGGAGCAGGCGATCGAGGGCATCGTCAACGGGATCTTCTTCAACCAGGGTCACGTTTGCTGCGCCGGCAGCCGCCTGCTCGTGCAGGAATCGATCCATGACGAAGTCGTCGACCGGCTGAAGAGCCGCCTGTCGACTCTGCGCCTCGGCGACCCGCTCGACAAGAACACCGACATCGGGGCGATCAACTCTGCGGCGCAGCTGGCGCGCATCCGCGAGCTCAGCGACATCGGCGAGGCCGAGGGCGCGGAGCGCTGGACCGCCGAGTGTGAGATCCCCGAGAAGGGCTTCTGGTTCGCGCCGACGATCTTCACCGGTGTCGAAGCCTCGCACCGCATCGCCCGCGACGAGGTGTTCGGTCCGGTGCTCTCGGTCCTCACCTTCCGCACGCCGGCTGAGGCGATCGCCAAGGCGAACAACACTCCGTACGGCCTGTCCGCAGGAATCTGGTCGGACAAGGGATCGCGCATCCTCGCCGTCGCCGACCGCCTGCGCGCGGGCGTGATCTGGGCGAACACGTTCAACCGTTTCGATCCGTCGAGCCCGTTCGGTGGTTACAAGGAGTCCGGGTTCGGCCGCGAGGGCGGACGACAGGGTCTCACCGCCTATCTCCAGGGAGCAGCATCATGAGCAAGCGACTCACCGTGCCCAAGACCTACAAGCTCGCGATCGGCGGAGCCTTTCCTCGCAGCGAGTCGGGTCGCACCTATGAGGTCGTCTCGGCCAAGGGCGCGTTCCTGGCGAACGCGGCCAAGGCGTCGCGCAAGGATGCCAGGGATGCCGTCGTCGCCGCTCGTGCCGCGGTGAAGGGCTGGTCGGGGGCGACCGCGTACAACCGGGGGCAGGTGCTCTACCGAGTGGCCGAGGTGCTCGAAGGGCGCCGGGCGCAATTCATCGACGAGATCGTGGCGCAGGAAGGCGTTTCCGTCGCCGCGGCCGGAGCTCAGGTCGACGAGGCGATCGACCTCTGGGTCTGGTATGCCGGATGGTGCGACAAGTACGCCCAGGTCGCGGGCAACGCGAACCCGGTAGCAGGGCCGTACTTCAACATCTCCGTGCCGGAGCCCACCGGCGTCGTGGCGATCGTCGCGCCGCAGGACTCCGCGCTGCTCGGACTCGTCTCGGTCGTGGCGCCGGCGCTGGTCGCCGGCAACACCGTGGTCGTGATCGCCAGCGAACGGCATCCGCTCTCTGCGATCAGCCTCGCCGAGGTGCTCGCGACCAGCGACGTGCCCGGAGGAGTCGTCAACGTCCTCACCGGCTCGCCCGCGGAGATCGCACCGTGGCTCGCCTCGCATCAGGACGTCAACGCGCTCGATCTCGCCGGCGCAGGCGACCTCGATTGGGTGGACATGCAGATCGCCGCGGCTGAGACGCTCAAGCGCATCATCGCTCCGGGCGTCGTCGTGGCGTCGCCCGAGCGTATCGGCGCCTTCACCGAGGTCAAGACCGTCTGGCACACCAAGAGCATGGTCTGACGGAGGCGCTTCCGCGTATGTGACGCCCCAGCTGTCCGATGTCGCCCCCCGATCGGGGTGGCATCGGACAGATGGGGCGAAATCGTTGAGGGAGCGCGTCGACGAGATGTTGCGAGCCGGCTATGAGCCGCCGACATCGCGGGTGCGGAAGCACACCCAGGCCACGCATGCAGAGAGCGCGGACCACAGCGCCATGACGAGTCCGCCCACGACGGGTGCGAGCAGCCCGAGGCCGGGATACGGCATCAGGAGCTGGATGCCGGCGAGGTCGGGCAGGAACCTGAGTGCGGGGATCGCCCCGACGAACGAGACGGTGATGCCCAGTACGAGAGGGACGAGAACGATCAAAGTCACGACGTAGGTGCGCGCGAGTATCGTGATGCCCCCGGCGAGGACTCCGAGGAGGGCGTAGTTCACGCACACGCCCAGGAGGTTCCATCCCATCGCGGGGGTGAACTCCTCTGGCCTCAGACCGTGCTCCCCGAGGCTCGCCTGCTCGACGAGCACCGAGGCGCCGATCCCCAGGAATCCCGCGAGAGCGCACATCACGCCGATGAGCAGGAGCTTGGCGGCGACGATCCGGCCACGTCGCGGAGTGGCGAGGGCGGTGGTGCGCAGCTGACCGTCGAGGTACTCGGCCCCTGAGATGAGCGAGGCCAGCAGGATCACGAGAGGCTGCCCGAACCCTGCCGTCTCGAATCCGTGGGATTCCAGAGCGAACTGCCCACGGCGCGACGGATCGAAGGAGAGGCCCGAGGCGAGAGCGAGCATGGCGGGCACGACGAGCGCTGCGGCCAGCACCGTTCGGATGCTGCGCAGCGAGAACGCTTTCGTGAGCTCAGCACCCAGTGCGTGCCTGAACCGCAGGTGGATTGTCTGAGTCGGCATTCACAGGTCCCGTCGGCAGAACACGCTCGCGGAGACGATCAAGGAGACGACGGCCCACCCGGCGAGGACGGTTCCGCCGAGGCCCGGATCGAGGTAGAAGCCGGTCGTCGTGTCGTTGTACATCGCCGCCCCCGCGGTCGTCGGCAGATACCTGGCGCTGTCCCAGAATCCTGCGAGGAAGTCGCCGACGCCGATGATGAGAGGCACGATCAGGATGAGGGGCACGATCATCGTGCGGGCGAGGATGCCGAGAGCGAAGGCGATGAGTCCGGTGAGCGTCCAGGCGAGAACGACGCCGCCGATGCTCGCCCAGATCGGAGGGGTGAGCGCCCACGGGCTGATTCGGTCTTCTCCGGACGCGTGGGCGATCATGATCGTGCCGGTCATCGTGACGAACGCGATCGCGGCGATCGCCACCGCGAGAAGCGCTGCTTTCGTGACGAACACGCCCAGTCGTCTTGGCGTCGCGAGCAGGGTGGTGCGGATCTGCATGCCGCCGCCGTATTCGTTGCCTGCCCGGAGCGCCGCCAGGATGACGACGAGCACGTAGCCGAAACCCGCCATGTCGAAGCCCTGATACTCGGCAGGTATCGGTACGGAGCTGAAGAGCAGCTCGCTGTCAGAGGGATCACCCGTGGCGGGGGCCGAGTTCGCCCACGCCATCGGCCAAGTGCCCAGGATCGTGACGGACGCGATGATCCAGGTCGAGCGGGCAGAGAGGAGCTTCGTCGTCTCCGAGCGTGCGAGCGAGATCATCCGTCACCCTCCGCGTCCGCAGCCGACAGCGGATATCCGGCCGGGTCGCGATACTCCGTGCTCTCGCCCGTCAACGCGAAGAACGCGGCCTCGAGGCTCGCATGCTCTCCGCTGATCGCTGCGCGCGTTCCTGCGGCGACGACGCGGCCGCGTGCGATCACGACGACATCGTCGGCGATGTCGTCCATCTCGCTCATCAGGTGGCTCGACACCAGCACGGTCCTGCCCTCGTCGGCGAGGGTTCGTAGCAAGCGACGCATCCATCGGATCCCGTCGGGGTCGAGACCGTTCGTCGGCTCATCGAGGACGAGAACGGCAGGGTCGCCGAGCAGTGCGGTGGCGATCCCGAGTCGCTGCCCCATCCCGAGAGAGAAGCCGCCGATCCGCTTCTTGCCTGCGTCCTGCAGCCCGGTGAGCGCCAGGACGGCATCCACGCGCGAGAGCGGGATCGCGTTCGACTGCCCGACCCAGCGCAGATGCGCGCGCGCCGTGTGCCCCTTGTTCGCACCGGGTCCGTCGAGCATCGCGCCCACCCGGTGCAAGGGACGATCCAGCGTGCGATACCGGGCGCCGTCGATGAGCGCGCTGCCCGATGTGGGGCGATCCAGACCGAGCAGGATCCGCAGCGTACTCGACTTCCCGGCGCCGTTCGGTCCGAGGAATGCGGTGACACGTCCGGCCGACGCGGTGAAGCTGACGTCGTCGACGACCGCGCGCCGACCGTGACGTTTGACGAGGTGAGCTATTTCGATCATGCATCCACTCCATCGCAGCCGTCTGGTGCGAGGATCACCCTCAGCGGTGAACTTCTCGTGCGTCGTCGCGGCGGCATCTCACCCCTGCAGGTGAGGCGCCCGTCGACTGCGGCTCTTACGCTGGCATGTATGGCAACCCTCGATCGACCCGCGCGCCCAGCGCCGCGCGCATGGGTTCCGCTCGCCCTTCTCGCTCCGATCCCGATCATCCCGGCACTCGTCCTCGACGCGAACGGCCTGCTCCTGCTCCTGACGGTGATCCTGGCCGGGCTGATCGGGATGACGGCAGCTCTGGTCTGGGCCGTGCAACGCGGTCGCAGGCAACGCCACGCGTATGAAGCGCGGCTCACGGAGTGGGCGGCCGAGCGCGCGGTGGCGCAAGAGCGACTGCGGATCGCCCGCGACCTCCATGACCTGTCCTCCCACGGCATCGGGCTCATCACGGTTCGCGCCAGCTCGACAGGCTTCCTGGAAGGATCGGACGCGGCGGCGGAGCGTGAGCAGGCACTACGGGACATCGAGCGTGTCAGCCGTCAGACCATGACAGAGCTGCGTCGGATGCTCGCACTGCTGCGTGCCCCCGATGACGTATCGGCGCCGCTCCGGCCCGCAGACACCCTCGCGACTCTTCCCGCCATCCTCACGGAGGCCGAGCGACACGGCCTCATCACCCGGTTCGAAGGCTCGGTTCCCGACGCCGCCGATCTGAGCCAGGACGCGCAGCTGACGGCGTGCGCTGTGGTCCGGGAGGGGCTTGCGAATGCGCTCCGACATGCGGGGCCCACGACGGTGACCGTCACTGTCATCCACGACGAGGGCCATCTCACGGTCGGCGTCCGCGATGACGGTCCCCGGCCTGGTTGGCAGGCGGAGCCGGGAGCGGGCCACGGGCTCACGGGGCTCCGAGAACGGCTTGCGACTCATGGCGGGAGCCTCATCGGTTCGTCCGACGGCGCGGGGTTCGACCTCCGAGCCAGAATTCCCGTAGGCGTCAGCAGATGACCTCGACTCCTGTCCGCGTGCTGCTCGCGGATGACGAGCCGCTGCTGCGGCAGAGCCTGCGCATCGTCATCGACAGCCAGCCCGATCTCGAAGTCGTGGGCGAGACGACTGACGGGCCCGACACGGTGGAGGCGGCCCGGAAACTCTCTCCTGATGTCGTGCTGATGGACATTCGCATGCCGGGTGGGAACGGCATCCACGCCACAAGCGAGATCACGCGGGATCCTGAACTCGGAGAAACACGGGTGCTCGTGCTCAGCATGTACGAACTCGACGAATACGTGTACGGTGCTCTGCGGGCGGGGGCCAGCGGTTTCCTCCTGAAGGATGCTCACCCGGCCGTGCTGCTGGACGCGATCCGCCGCATCCACGCGGGCGAGGCGCTGTACGCGGCCACGATCCTCACCCGTCTCGTGGAGCACTACCTCGCCACGTCGACCCCAACGCGCGACGCAGGAGCGCTCGGCATGCTCACGCCCCGCGAAGGTGATGTGCTCACCTTGATCGGGCGCGGATGTTCGAACCAGGACATCGCGATCGAACTGCATGTCTCGGCCAACACGGTCAAGACCCACGTCAGCAATCTGCTTGCGAAACTGCAGGCGCGTGATCGTGCGCAACTCGTCATTGCCGCGTACGACATCGGACTCGTCACAGCGAGGAAGTGAGGTCGGCTCCACGCTTCGAATCGAGCGGGCGCGTTCGCCCGGCGCGGACTCGGAACATATGGTCCGCGCCAATGCGTCCCGGTGTCCGATACAGCGGTTAGGCTCGGATGACGATCTCGGCATCCTGAGGAGGACGCGCATGGCCCGTATCGGTGAAAGCGCCGACCTGTTCAAGTGCTCGTTCTGCGGAAAGAGCCAGAAGCAGGTGCAGCAGCTCATCGCTGGCCCCGGTGTGTACATCTGCGACGAATGCGTCGAACTGTGCAACGAGATCATCGAGGAGCGGATGGCGGAGTCCGCCGCGACCGGCACGGCCGACTTCGAGCTGCCCAAGCCGCGTGAGATCTTCTCGTTCCTCGAGGAGTACGTGGTCGGGCAGGAGCCGGCGAAGAAAGCTCTCGCCGTCGCCGTCTACAACCACTACAAGCGCATCCGCGCCCACGGCACTCTGCAGCCGGCCGAGCAGAAGGCCGAGAGCGTCGAGATCGCGAAGAGCAACATCCTGCTCATCGGTCCGACCGGCTGCGGCAAGACGTACCTGGCCCAGACGCTCGCGAAGCGGCTGAACGTGCCGTTCGCCGTCGCCGACGCCACCGCTCTCACCGAGGCGGGGTACGTGGGTGAAGACGTCGAGAACATCCTCCTCAAGCTCATCCAGGCCGCCGACTACGACGTCAAGCGCGCCGAGCAGGGAATCATCTACATCGACGAGGTCGACAAGATCGCTCGCAAGGCCGAGAATCCCTCCATCACGCGTGACGTCTCTGGCGAGGGCGTGCAGCAGGCCCTGCTCAAGATCATCGAGGGCACGGTCGCCTCGGTCCCGCCGCAGGGCGGGCGCAAGCACCCGCATCAGGAGTTCCTGCAGATCGACACCTCGAACGTCCTGTTCATCGTGGCCGGTGCCTTCGCAGGCCTCGAGGACATCGTCTCGGCGCGCGTCGGCAAGCACGGCATCGGCTTCGGCGCACCGCTGCACGACAAGGGCAAGGACCTCGATCTGTTCAGCGAGGTGCTCCCCGAAGACCTGCACAAGTTCGGCCTCATCCCCGAGTTCATCGGTCGTCTCCCCGTGGTGACCTCGGTGTCCCCGCTCGACCAGAACGCGCTGATCGACATCCTGACGGGTCCGCGCAACGCGCTGGTCAAGCAGTATCAGCGCATGTTCGAGATCGACGGCGTGCAGCTCGAGTTCGAGGAGGACGCTCTGCGGTCGATCGCGGATCTGGCGGTCGAGCGCAAGACGGGAGCCCGCGGTCTCCGCGCGATCCTCGAAGACGTGCTCGGCCCGATCATGTTCGAGATCCCCTCGACCGACGATGTGGCAAAGGTGATCATCACCCGCGCTGCCGTCGACGAGGGCGCCGCGCCCACGATCGTGATGGAGCGCAAGCGCAAGAGCGCGTGAGCGTCTGAGCGGATGAGCGCCTCCCCGGAGCGCTGGCACGTCGTCTGCAGCGAGCTCGTGGTCGCGGACCGCTGGATCCGTCTGCGTGCAGATGACTGCCGCGACGCGAGTGCGCGCTCGATCGCGCCGTACTACGTGCTCGAGTACGGCGATTGGATCTCGTTGCTCGCTCTCGACGAGTCGGGCGATGCCGTGGTCGTGGAGGAGTACCGGCATGGCGCGGGAGTCGTCGCGGTGGGCACCGTCGGCGGTGGGGTGGAGCCCGGCGAGCGCCCTGCGGATGCCGCAGTACGCGAGCTGCGGGAGGAGACAGGGTACGCAGCGGGTGAGATCATCGACCTCGGCGCCACCTGGGCGAACTTCGGAAACCACACCAACCGCGTGCACCACTTGCTCGCACTCGGCTGCCGATGTGTCGGCGAACAGCAGCTCGACCCGAACGAGTCGATCGCCGTCCATGTGCTCTCGCCTGACGGTCTCGACGAGCACCTCGAGCAGAGCTACCACCAGCTCACCTGGTACAAGGCGATGGAGTGGCTGGGGCGCTGATGGGCACGTCCCGGTTGGAATCGGGAGAACTCGGCTCCGTCGTCGAGGTCTGCGACTTGCCGCCGCCCTGACCGTCAGGTCAGGGGCATAGTCATCCTTCCAGTCCCCGGCGCTTCAGCAGGGGAGCGATTTCAGCATTGCGGCCGCGGAAGTCGCGGTACGCCTCGAGGGGATCCTTCGCGCCGCCGACGCCGAGCAGACGGGAGCGGAATCGGTCGCCGTTCTCGCGCGTGAGGCCGCCGTTCTCGCGGAACCACTCGACCGTGTCGGCGTCGAGCACCTCGCTCCAGATGTACGAGTAGTAGCCCGCGCTGTAGCCGCCCGAGAACACGTGCGCGAAGTACGCGGACGAGTAACGGGTCGGCACCACGGGATCGTCGAGGCCGATGTCGGCGAGAGCCGCCGCTTCGAAGGCCGCGACGTCGTCGACCCCGGCATCCGTCCCGATCCGATGCCAGGCCTGGTCGAGCCAGGCCGCAGCCAGGTACTCGCTGGTCGCGTGCCCTTGGTCGAAGGCCTCCGTCGCCCGGAGACGCTCGACGACCGCGGGGTCCAACGGTTCGCCGGTCTCGTGATGACGGGCGTAGTTGTCGAGCACTTCGGGCCAGAGGATCCACATCTCGTTCACCTGGCTGGGGAACTCGACGAAGTCGCGGAAGACGTTGGTGCCGGCGAAGTGCGGATAGGTGACGGTCGCGAACAATCCGTGCAGCGCGTGGCCGAACTCGTGGAAGAGAGTCGTGACCTCGTCGAGCGTGAGGAGTGTCGGCTCTCCTTCACCCGGCTGGGCGACGTTGAGGTTGTTCACGACGACAGGAGCCGTGCCGCGCAACCGCGACTGGCTCACGATCGGGTTCATCCACGCGCCGCCTCTTTTGGCGTCGCGCGTGTAGAGGTCGAGGACGTAGAGGCCGAGGGCGCTGCCGTCGGCGTCGAACACCTCGAAGACTCGGGCGCCGGGATGGTAGGAGGGAATATCCGCTCGCTCGGTGAACGTCACACCGTACAGCCGGGTCGCGGCGAAGAACGCTCCGTCCTGCAGCACGCGCTCGGCCTCGAACCACGGCCGCAGCGCCGCCGTGTCGATGTCGTATCGCGCCGTGCGGACTTTCTCGGTGTAGAAAGACCAGTCGTGCGCCTCCACGGGGAACGCAACAGGTTCGGTCTCATCGACGATCGCCTGCAGGGCTTCCCGTTCGGAACGCGCGTTGCGGGCAGAGGGTGCCGCGAGCTCTCGCAGCATCCGCTCGACCGCCTCCGGAGTGCCTGCGGTCTCGTCGGCCGTCACGTAGGCGGCGTGCGAGTCGTAGCCGAGCAGCGCTGCGCGCTCGGCGCGCAGCCGTACGATCTCGGCAAGGACCGGGCGGTTGTCGTTGTCGTTGTCGCGCGAGGCCCTGGCGAGAGATGCGGCCATGATGCGGCGCCGAGATTCGCGGTCGCACAGCTGCGCGAGATAGGGGTGTCCTGTGAACAGCGGCAGCGAGATCAGATGCCTGCCGTCGAGACCGCGGTCGCTCGCCGCACGGGCGGCCGCGGACAACTCGCCGCTGCTGAGACCGTCGAGATCGGCGGCATCGTCGAAGACGACGGCCAGCTCGTTCGTGTCGTTCAACAGGTTGCGTTCGAACGTCGTGCTGAGCGTCGACAGCTGCTGATTCAGCTGCGTGAGCCGGGCCTTGGCCTCATCGTCGAGTGCGGCGCCCGCATGCGTCATCTCACGGAACCAGCGCTCGACCAGGTAGCGCTGCTCGGCGTCGAGATCGAGCGAGCCGAGCTGCTCGTGCACCTGCCGCACGCGCCAGTACAGCGCGGCATCGAGCGTGATCGCGTCGTCGTGCGCTGCCATCAGCGGGGCGAGCTCCTCGTCGACCGCCTGGATCTCGGGTGTCGCGTCCGCCGAGCTCACGGTGTAGAAGGCGTGCGCGACTCGGTCGAGCAGCTCTCCTGAGCGCTCGAGCGCCTCTATCGTGTTCTCGAACGTCGGCATCGACCGCACCATCGTGATGCGCGAGATCTCGCTCAGGTGCTCGGCGAATGCCGCCTCGAACGCAGGCAGGTAGTGCTCGGGCCTGATGTTCGCGTAGTCCGGGAGACCGTAGGGGAGAGCGGATGGCTGCAGCAGCGGGTTCGATGCGTCGGTCATTCCTTGAGCCTAGTCATCACCCGCTCCAGCGCCTCGACGACGATCCGCACCGAGCGTCGGCGCAGATTCTCCGGGCGTGCGAGCACGTCGATGAGGCGATGGGTGCTCACGCCCCGAAGAGGAAGACGGACGATGTCACGGTCGTCGACGCTGCGCGAGGTGTAGCGCGGCAGCATCCCGAGCACCTCGCCGGCCGCGACGACGGCTGAGACCGCCCCGTAGTCGTTGATGCGGTGGCGCACGTCGACGGCGCGCCCTGTGACAGCAGAGACGGCGCGCAGGACGTCGTCGGGGGAATAGCCGACACGGCTGGTCACCCAGGGCTGATCGATGACATCGACGGGCTCGACCCAGTCGCGCGAGGCGAGCGCGTGGGAAGCGGCGACGGCGACGTCGAGTGGCTCGCGGACGAGTGTGAGACTGCGGATGCCGGTGCTCGGCCAAGGATCGGAGTGCTCCATGCGATGCGCAAGAACGAGGTCGTAGCGGGCTGTCAGCGCGGGGAAGTCGCTTTGCGCGACGTCCTCGTCGGTGAGCTTCACGGTGAGTGTCGATCCGGTCTCCGACAGCTCCCTGATGAGGGAGCCGAACAGCGCCTGCCCGGCGCTGTGGAATCCGCTCACGGTCACGACACCGCTCGGCAGGGTCTCGAACGCGTCGAGAGCGCTCCGCGCTGCCGCCATCGCGTCGATCGCCTCGGTTCCCGCAGCGGCGAGCACTTCGCCGGCGGCGGTCAACGCGAGTCGTCGGCCGTCCTTGCGCGTGAGTGGAGTGCGAAAGCCCCGCTGAAGTGCGGCCAGATGCTGTGACACTGCCGACGGGGTGACATTCAGTGCGTCTGCGACAGCAGCGGCGCTGCCCAGCGCGCCGAGCTCGCGCAGAATCTGCAGCTGGTGGATCTCCATGAGAAGAGTTTAGTAACGACTATATGAATGATGCAGAAAGTCCCGATTGATCTACATCATCGGATGCACTGGAATCGGAGCATGAGGGCATTGTTCAAAGCCGAACGGGCACCCGGACTCGAACTCACCGAGCGTCCGGATCCGGTCGCGGGGGCCGACGAGGTCGTCATCCGCGTCCTGCGCACCGGAATCTGCGGGACTGATCTGCACATACGCCGATGGGACGAGTGGGCGGCGTCTGCCATCTCCGCTCCGCTGATTCCGGGGCACGAGTTCTACGGCGAGGTCGTGGAGGTGGGCCCGCTCGTGCATGACATCGCGGTGGGCGACCGGGTCTCGGGCGAGGGGCATATCGTCTGCGGCACCTGCCGCAACTGCCGCGCCGGTCGTCGTCAGATGTGCATTCGCACGATCGGTCTCGGCCTGCAGCGCGACGGCGCCTTCGCCGAGTACCTCTCGCTGCCGGCGACGAACGTCTGGGTGCATCACGCGGACGTCGCGCCCGAGCTCGGCGCGATCTTCGATCCGCTCGGCAATGCCGTGCACACCGCTCTCACCTTCCCGCTCATCGGCGAAGACGTCCTCGTCACCGGCTGCGGCCCGATCGGGCTGATGGCGATCGCCGTGGCCCGTCATGCGGGGGCCCGTTTCATCGTGGCCACGGATGTCAGCGCACCACGGCTCGAGATGGCGAAGCGGATGGGGGCGGACGAGGTCGTCGACGTCTCCATGCGCGACATCCGAGACGCCCAGCACGCCCTCGGCATGCGCGAGGGTTTCGACATCGGGTTCGAGATGAGCGGTGCGGCGACCGCCCTTCCGGCCATGATCGACAACATGAACCATGGCGGACGGATCGCGATGCTGGGGCTGCCGAACACAGGATTCGGCGTCGACTGGGGCAAGCTCGTGACGCACATGCTCACCATCAAGGGCATCTACGGTCGCGAGATGTTCGAGACGTGGAATGCGATGGGCGCGATGCTGCAGACGAGCGCGACGCTGCGCGAGTCGATCGGGCGGGTCATCGCCGAGGTCATCCCGGCGAAGGACTGGGAGAAGGGCTTCGCCGCGGCGGAGTCGGCGGGAACAGGGAAGATCATCCTCGACTGGACGCGGTTGTAGAAGAAGACGGAGTTTGTGATGTACGGAACATTTCAGAAGCACGTGACGGCGGAACTCGCAAGCATCGAGGAAGCAGGTCTCACGAAGCACGAGCGCGGCATCCGCGGACCGCAGAGCGCCGAGATCATCGCGGACGGCGCGGAGGTGCTGAACTTCTGCGCGAACAATTACCTCGGTCTCGCCGACGACCCCCGGATCCTCTCCGCAGCCAAGGGGGCGCTCGACGAGTGGGGCTATGGACTCGCCAGTGTGCGATTCATCTGCGGCACTCAGGAGCAGCATCTCGAGCTCGAGCGTCGGCTTTCCGGCTTCCTCGGCACGGATGATGCGATCCTGTTCTCATCGTGCTTCGACGCCAACGGGGGAGTGTTCGAGACGCTCTTCGGCCCGGAGGATGCGATCATCTCCGACGAGTTGAACCACGCCTCGATCATCGACGGCGTCCGGCTGTCCAAAGCTCGTCGCCTCCGCTACCGCAACCGCGACATGGCCGACCTCGAAGAGCAGCTGAAGGCCGCATCCGATGCGCGATTCCGCGTGGTCGTCACCGACGGCGTGTTCTCGATGGACGGGTACATCGCACCTCTCGCGGAGATCTGCGATCTCGCCGAGCGGTACGACGCGCTCGTCTTCGTCGACGACTCGCACGCTGTCGGCTTCGTGGGCGAGAACGGCCGTGGCACTCCGGAACTCTGCGGCGTCGCCGATCGCATCGACATCTACACCGGCACGTTCGGCAAGGCGCTCGGCGGGGCGTCTGGAGGCTACGTCGCCTCGCACTCCGACATCGTCGCACTGCTGCGCCAGCGCTCGCGGCCCTATCTCTTCTCGAACACTCTCGCCCCGGCGATCGTCGCCGGCACGCTGACCGCGCTCGATCTCGTCGAGGCATCGGCCGACCTGCGAGCACGACTGCGCGAGAACGCCGCGCTGTTCCGCGAGCGCATGGGCGCCGAGGGCTTCGAACTCCTGCCGGGGGAGCACCCGATCGTTCCGGTCATGTTCGGAGATGCCGCGTTGACCGCGCGCATCGCGACGGAGATGCAGGCGCAGGGTGTCTACGTCACCGCCTTCAGCTACCCCGTCGTCCCTAGAGGGCTCGCCCGGATCCGTGTGCAGCTGTCAGCGGCGCACACGGCCGAGCAGATCGAGCGCTGCGTGGCCGCCTTCGTTGTCGCTCGGGCATCTGTGAGCTGATTCGGACAGCATGCAAAGAAATCCTTGCAAAGATCTCTTTGCAAGGGTATCTTTGCATACATGACGACGAACGAAGAAGGTCGCACTCTCGACTCCGGAGCGCTGAAGGCGCTGGCGCACCCGCTGCGGGTGCGGATCTACGATCTCCTCAGTGAGCGGGGACCGCAGACGGCCAGCACTCTGGCCGCGCTGATCGGGGAGACGTCCGGCGCCACCAGCTACCACCTTCGCGCGCTCGCGTCACACGACCTCATCCGCGAGGTCGCCGGTCGAGGTACCGCGCGCGAACGCTGGTGGGAGCGTCCGAAGGGGCGCATCAATCTTCCCGGTCCTGACGAGCAGATGTCGCCGTCGAACCGGGCCGCCGCGCAGATCGTCACGTCCGAGTTCTTCCGGCTGCGTCACCGGACGCTCATGGACTACCTGAACCGATCGAGCGCCGACGTGCCGGAGGGCTGGGAAGATGCCGGGCTCGTCATGACGACGATGCTCGACCTCACCCCTGACCAGATGGGCGCCGTCAAGGAGGAGCTCACCGCGGTGATCGACGCCGCCATCGAACGGTACCGCGGGCAGGAGACGCTGCCCGGAACGCGACGCGTGACTCTGCGCGCCGAGATATTCGACCTTCCGACGGCGAACAGCCGCCAGACGATGCCAGAGGAGTGATCATGACCACCGCAACGCTTCGACTCGCCACACCGACCCCCTTCGAGCGCGTCCTGCAGAGTGTCGCCCGCGGACTCTCCCAGCACGTCGAGCGCCGTGTAGCCGCGCGTGCCGCGCGCCGGGAGATCGCCTTCGACATGCTGCGCGAACAGCAGGCGCGACGCCACGATCCTCGTGAGGTGGAGCATCTGCTCGCGTCTGCGGGTCTCCCGCGCCGCTGACCGCGCGCCCCTTCCCGAGGTGCGGCGTCGGTTGTCAGTCCTCGAAGGGGCGGGAGACGACGCCGGATGCGGTCTGAAGGACTTCCCAGCCGGCGTCGAGTTCCGCGATCGCGCGTCCTTCGAGCCAGGTGAGGGTCCAATGCCCGCTCAGTCCACGCGCTTCCACCTCGGCGATCGCCGGGCGGAGAGCTGCGGGGACCGAAGCAGGCGGCTCCGATCCGGTCGCCCAGCGCGTGCCCAGCTGCATCAGGCGCCCTCGACCGGAGCGAGTTCGATCGCCGTGACGGCGAAGGCCTCGGCTTCGGTGAACTCGAGCTGCTCGACGCGACCCACCGCACGAAGGTCGTCGGCAGCCGCGCGCAGGGCATCGAGCTTGGCCGACGGCGCGGCGATCGCGGCCCGTGAGACGGGGGTCTTCTGAGAGGCCTTGGCCTCGGTCTTCGCGCGGCGGATGCCGATAAGCGCTTCACTCGCCGCCGACAGCACCGCGGGGTCACCCTCGATGCCGAGCGGCTCGGGCCAGGATGCCGTGTGCACCGACCCCTCCTCGAACCACGACCACACCTCTTCGGTCGCGAAGGAGAGGATCGGTGCAAGCAGGCGGAGCAGGGTCGACAGGGCCAGGCGCAGCGCGAGGGCGGCGGATGCCTGTCCCACGTCGTTCTGGTTGTACGCGCGCTCTTTCACGAGCTCGAGGTAGTCGTCGCAGAACGTCCAGAAGAAGGCCTCGGTGACTTCGAGCGCCTTCGCCTGGTCGTAGTTCTCGTATGCCTTCGTGGCTTCGGCGATCACGGAGTCGAGCGCCGTGAGCATCGATGCGTCCAGCGCATGAGTGACCTGGGCGCCCTCCGGAACGGGGAAGGACAGCACGAACTTCGCCGCGTTGAGGACCTTGATGGCCAGGCGGCGGCCGATCTTGACCTGCGTGGGGTTCTGCGGGTCGAACGCCGCGTCCATGCCGAGCCGGCTCGACGCTGACCAGTACCGCACAGCGTCCGACCCATGCGTGTCGAGGATGTCCGCCGGCGTCACCACGTTGCCCTTGGACTTCGACATCTTCTTGCGGTCGGGGTCGACGATGAAGCCGCTGATCGCGGCGTTGCGCCATGGCGAGCGGCCGTCCTCGAGCGTCGAGCGCAGCATGGTCGAGAAGAGCCAGGTGCGGATGATGTCCTGTCCCTGCGGGCGCAGGTCGAACGGGGCGGTGAGCTGCCACAGCTCATCGTCGCGCTGCCATCCACCCGCCAGCTGGGGAGTGAGCGAGGAAGTCGCCCACGTGTCGAGGATGTCGGCTTCGGCCTCGAAGCCGCCAGGCACGCCGCGCTGGTCCTCGACGAACCCGTCGGGCACGTCGGTCGTCGGGTCGATCGGCAGAGCCGCGTGGTCAGGCGTCAGCACGCGGGCGTAGTCGCGCTCGCCGTTCTCGTCGAGCGCGTACCACAGCGGGATCGGCACGCCGAAGAAGCGCTGGCGAGACACCAGCCAGTCGCCGGTGAGACCGCCGACCCAGTTCTCGTAGCGCACGCGCATGAAGTCGGGGTGCCAGGCGAGTTCGTTGCCGTGCGCGATCAGCCGGTCGCGCAGTTCTGCGTCGCGAGCGCCGTTGCAGATGTACCACTGGCGTGTCGACACGATCTCGAGCGGGCGGTCGCCCTTCTCGAAGAACTTCACGGCGTGGTTGAACGGCTTGCCGACGGCGGTCATGTCGCCGGTCTCCTGCAGCTTCTCCACGATCTCCTTGCGAGCGGAGAACACCGTCTTGCCGGCGAGGTGCTCCTCGTACCAGGCACGGGCGTCTGCCGATCCGACCAGGGAGGGCGCCTCGGGGAGGAATCGTCCGTCGAGGCCGATCGTGGTCATGTTCGGCAGATCACGGCCATCGGCGGTGCGCAGCTCGCGCCACCAGATGATGTCGGTCACGTCGCCGAAGGTGCAGACCATCGCCGCGCCCGTGCCCTTGTCGGCGAGGGCGAGGTGGTGACCGTGGATCTCGATCTCCGCGTCGAAGAACGGCGTCTTGACCTTCGTGCCGATCAGATGCTTGTGCGGACCCTCGGGGTGCGTCACGATCGCGATGCAGGCGGGAAGAAGCTCGGGCCGTGTGGTCTCGATCGTGATCGCGCCGCTGCCGTCGGCGAACGGGAAATCGATCGTGTGATACGCCGTCTGCTGATCGCGGTCCTCGAGCTCCGCCTGCGCGATCGCCGAGCGGAAGTCGATGTCCCAGAGCGTGGGCGCCAGCGCCTGATAGGCCTCGCCGCGCTCGATGTTGCGCAGGAAGGCGAGCTGGCTCTGACGGATCGTGTCGTCGGAGATGGTGCGGTACGTCTGCGTCCAGTCCACGCTCAGTCCGAGCTGGCGGAAGAGCGCCTCGAACTGCTTCTCGTCCTCGACCGTCAGCCTCTCGCACAGCTCGATGAAGTTGCGGCGGCTGATCGGCTTCTGGTCGGCTGCGCGCGACGACTTGTTGTCGCCGCCCTCGAACGGCGGAGCGAAGTCGGGGTCGTAGGGGAGCGAGGGATCGCAGCGGACGCCGTAGTAGTTCTGCACACGACGCTCGGTGGGCAGGCCGTTGTCGTCCCAGCCCATCGGGTAGAAGACCGTCTTGCCGCGCATGCGCTCGAAGCGCGCCTTGATGTCGGTGTGGGTGTACGAGAACACGTGACCGATGTGGAGGGAGCCGGATGCCGTCGGCGGGGGCGTGTCGATCGAATACACGCCGTCGCGGCCCGACTGCGCGGCGCGGATGCGGTCGAACAGGTACGTGCCCTGCTCGGACCACGCCTCGTTCCACTTCGCTTCGAGACCTTCGAGTGCGGGCTTGTCGGGAATCACGGACATAAGGGAGGTCTCCTCGAGCGATGTATACGGCACTGTGTGAGCGTGCCTGAGTGTGGATGTGCTCCCAGTGTACCGACCGCGTAACGACCGGGCCGTACATCGACCGGGTCCAAGAATCGGCCGTAGAATCGGAGCATCCCGAATCGAACTTCCTGAGGAATCGTCATGCCTGCACGCCTCACGCGTCGCCTCCTTCCCCTCGCCGCGATCGCCGCGGCATCCGCACTCGTCCTGAGCGCCTGTGCGCCATCCGCCGGAGGGGAGAGCGGTGGCGACGAACTCGTATGGTCGATCGAAGGTGCGAATCTCTCGGCCGGGCACATGGATCCGCAGGTGAGCCAGCTCGACGTCTCGGGAATGGTTCAGCGCGCAGTGCTCGACTCGCTCGTCTTCCAGGAGGACGACGGCAGCTTCTCACCGTGGCTCGCCACGAAGTGGGACGTCTCTCCGGACAGCACCGAGTACACTTTCACGCTCCGCGACGATGTGACCTTCACCGACGGCGAGAAGTTCGACGCGGCCGCCGTCAAGGCGAACTTCGACCGCATCGTCGACCCCGAGACCGAATCGGCACAGGCGGCCAGCATGCTCGGCGCCGACTTCTACGACGGCACCGAGGTGATCGACGACTACACGGTGAAGGTCAGCTTCACGCAGCCGTACGCACCGTTCCTGCAGGCGGCGAGCACGCCGCAGCTCGGCTTCTACTCGCCGAAGGTTCTGAAGGAGTCGGCCGACAAGCTCAAGGCCGGCGGCCCCGGCATCACAGTCGGCACCGGCCCCTTCGAACTGACCGAGTACACGCCCGACCAGGAGATCGTGTACACGCGCAACGACGACTACGCCTGGGGCCCGGGCCAGGAAGGCTCGAAGGCCCCGAAGTTCGAGACGCTCCGCGTGGAGATCCAGCCCGAGGCGTCGGTGCGCACGGGCGTCATCGAGAGCGGCGAGTCCGATCTCGCCAGCAACGTGCCGCCGAACCTCGTGGCGGGCCTCGATGACGCGATCACGGTCGACTCCGTCGAGTACCCCGGTCTGCCGTACTCGCTGTACCTGAACGAGAAGTACGGCGTCTTCGCCGACGAGAAGGTGCGGCAGGCGTTCTCCCGCGGAATCGACATCGACGCAGCCGTCGACGAGATCTACTTCGGACAGTTCCCGCGCGCGTGGAGCGTCCTCGGGTCGACCACACCCGGCTACGACGCCTCTCTCGAGGGAACCTGGCCCTTCGACCAGGATGCGGCGAACACTCTTCTGGACGAGGCAGGCTGGACCGCACGCGACGCCGACGGCATCCGCATGAAGGACGGCAAGCGCCTGTCCGTCCGCTGGATCGCGTGGACCCCGATCCCCGACGACCGCGCCGCTCTCGCGAACGCGATCCAGTCTGATCTCAAGGAGATCGGCTTCGAGGTCGTACGCGAGGAGCTCGAGCCCGGCGCCTACAACGAGCAGTACGGACCCAAGACGTTCGATCTGACCGATTGGGGCTTCTCGGGCGTCGACCCCGACTTCCTGCGCAATCACCTGCACACCGACGGGTTCCAGAACGCCTCGCAGGTCTCCGATCCGGCGCTCGACGCACTGCTCGAAGACGCTGTGGCCACGAGCGATCAGGGCGCCCGTGACGAGCTCTACACCGAGGTGCAGCAGTGGAATGCGCAGCACGTCGCGATCGTGCCTCTCTACAGCCCCTCGGCGATCACCGCCGTGGGCGAGCGCGTCAAGGGACTCGACTACGACCTGTACGGCCGGCCGCTGTTCTACGATGTGAGCGTCGGCTGAACCCCAGCGGTCGTTGAGCGAGCACAGCGGGCGCCGTACCGAGCGAGCGGAGCGAGTCGGAGTGACGAAGCGCGTGAAGGCGGTGCTGCTGAGGATCGCCGGGATCGCCGCATCCGCTCTCGCCGTTCTCTGGGGGGCAGCCACCCTCGCCTTCCTCGCGTTCCGGGTGATCCCCGGTGACCCGGTGTCTGTCATGCTCGGGCCCCAGGCCCAGGTGAGCGACGCGGTCAAGGATTCCATCCGGGCGGAACTGGGACTCGATCGACCTCCGCTGGAGCAGTACGCGGCGTTCATCGGGCGACTCGCGCAGGGCGACCTGGGCGAGTCGTACCAGCTGCGGATGCCGGTCGCCGAGGTGATCGGCAGACAGCTCGGTGCGACGCTGCAGTTGTCGGCGGTGGCTCTCGTCATCGCGGTGGTCCTGGCTCTCACAGTGACGGTGCTGGTGCGGGGTCGGCTCGGGAGGGCGTTGGCCGCGGGCGTCGAGCTGGTCGTGCTGTCATCGCCGGTGTTCTGGATCGGCCTCGTGCTGCTCAGCGTGTTCGCGTTCGGGCTGGGTTGGTTCCCCGTATCAGGAGCGCGCAATCCGGCCACCATCGTGCTTCCCGCCGTCACTCTTGCGTTGCCGGTGGCCGCGCTTCTGAGTCAGGTGCTCAGAGACGGCCTGGTGCAGGCGGAGCGGATGCCGTTCGCCGAGACAGTCCGCGCACGCGGCGCCGGGCCTTCCTGGTTCACGGTGCGGCACGGACTGCGGCACGGCGGTGCAGGAGCGATCACGCTCGCCGCGTATCTGACGGGGTCTGTGCTGGGCGGTGCCGTGCTCGTCGAAACGGTGTTCGCACGCCCTGGGCTCGGACGCATCACGCTCTCGGCGATCAGCAACCGCGACCTGCCGGTCATCACCGGCATCATCCTGCTGAGCGCCCTGGTGTTCGTGTGCGTGAACATCGTCGTCGAGCTGTCGCATCCGCTTATCGACCCACGGCTGCGTTCACAGGACAGAGCTGCTCGATGAAGCGCGTACTGCTGTGGACGGCGGTCGCGGTGCTCGCCGTGATCGCGTTCGCGGCGCTCTTCCCCGACGTGTTGACCGCCAGAAGCCCACTGGAGACCGATGTGCGCTCCGCCCTGCTGCCGCCCAGCGCCGAGCATCTCTTCGGCACCGACCAGAGCGGACGCGATGTGTTCTCCCGCGTGGTCCACGGCGCCGGCCGGTCGGTGGGCATCGGGCTCCTGGCGACCGCTGTCGCTCTGATCGCGGGCCTGCTGATCGGTGCGATAGCGGGCGTCGCGCCTCGCGGCGTCGACGTCGCGATGATGCGCGTGAACGATGTGCTGATGGCCTTCCCTGAGTTCCTCGTCGCGCTCGTGGTCGTGGCCGTGCTGGGGCCGGGCGCGGTCAACATCGCGATCGCGGTGACGCTCGCGGCCGTCCCCGTCTACATCCGGCTCGCACGCGTGCAGACCCGGTCGCTGCGGCTCGCAGAACACGTCGAGGCCGCGCGGATCCTCGGAGTCCCGCCGCTGCGGGCGTTCGTGCGGCACGTGATGCCCGGTGTGCTCGGCTCCCTCAGCGTGCTGGCCACGATCGGAATCGGTTCGAGCATCCTCGCCGCAGCCGGCCTGAGCTTCCTCGGACTGGGACCATCGGAGCCGACGCCCGAATGGGGGCTCATGCTGGCGGGCGGGCGCAATGTGCTCGGCCAGGCGTGGTGGATCTCGGTCTTCCCCGGCATCGCCATCACGCTCACCGTGGTGGCGGCCACAGTCGTCGGTCGGGTGCTGCGCTCAGGGAGGGCCTCGTGAACCCAGCGCTCGAGGTGCGGGGGCTGCGCGTGAGCTTCGGCGGAACGCAGGTGGTCGACGGGGTCTCGCTCGCCGTCGAACCAGGGGAGTGCGTCGCGATCGTGGGGGAGTCGGGTGCGGGCAAGTCGCTCACGGCGCGGGCGCTTCTGGGGCTCCTCCCCGTCGACGCGTCGGTGTACGCTGATCGACTGCTGATCGACGGCGTCGAAGCCGACGGCATCGGCGAGCGCGGGTGGCGCAGACTGCGCGGTTCGCGCATCGCTCTCGTCTCGCAAGACGCCCTCGTGTCGCTCGACCCGCTCCAGCGCATCGGCCGTGAGGTCACGGAGGCCCGTCGGCTGCACGGTCTTCCAGACGGCCGCGATCAGGTGCAGGCGCTGCTGAGGCGAGTGTGGATGCCTGAACCCGAACTCCGAGCACGTCAGTACTCGCACCAGCTGTCCGGCGGTCTCCGGCAGCGGGCCCTGATCGCCTCGGCACTGGCGGCAGATCCGGCGGTCCTCGTGGCAGACGAACCCACCACCGCGCTCGACGCCACGGTGCAGGCGCGCATCCTCGCCCTGTTGCGGGAGATCGCGGATGCGGGCACCGCCGTGCTGTTCATCAGTCACGACTTCGCCGCCGTGCGCCGCCTCGCCGATCGCGTGCTGGTGATGCGTCGGGGCGTCGTCGTCGAAGAGGGCCCTGTGAGCGAGGTGCTGGAGAACCCGCAGCACCCGTACACGCGTCAGCTCATCGAGGCGACGCAGCATTCACCCCGAGACGTGCAGATGCCCGTGTCGGATCACGTACTCGTCGCGACCCGGGTGTCGAAGGTCTTCGGCGAGACGGCGGCGGTGAGCGAGGCGTCGTTCGCGGTGCCGAAGGGGCGCACACTCGGCATCGTGGGGGAGTCGGGGTCGGGAAAGACGACGCTCGCGCGGATCGTGGTCGGCGTGGAGCGGCCGGATGCGGGCGAACTGCGCTGGGCGGGGGAGACCCGCGTGCAGCTCGTGCACCAGAATCCCCTGGGGGCTTTCGATCCGCGTTGGACGATCGGCCGGTCTCTCCGAGAAGCGCTCGCCGCGGGCGGCGTGCCGCGAGCGAAGCGCGCGGAACGGGGCGCCGAGCTCATGAACGAGGTGGATCTCGATCCTGTGCTGGCTCTGCGCCGGCCACTCGCACTCTCCGGTGGGCAGCGTCAGCGCGCGGCGATCGCCCGAGCGCTCGCCGCGGATCCGGACGTGCTCGTGCTCGACGAGCCCGTGTCGGCTCTCGACCCCTCCGTCCGCGAGCGGGTGCTGCAGCTGCTGGTCCGTCTGCAGCGAGAGCGGCGGCTCACGATGGTCTTCGTGTCGCACGATCTCGACGTGGTCGGGGCCGTGGCGGATGAGGTTCTCGTGATGCAGGACGGGCGGATCGTCGAGCAGGGCGCGACCGGTGCCGTGTTCGCGGCTCCGCAGCATCCGTTCACGAGGGAACTGCTCGCCGCCGGGTCGTGACCCTCAGTCCTTGACCTGGATGCCGATGCCCGCAGCGAGAACCGGCGCGAGCTGCTGAACCTGGAACGACGTCAGCGTGGTGCCGCGCAGGCTGTTGGCATCGAGGTAGCTCATGGCGTCGAGCCCTCGGAGGTCGACGTTGACCGCTCGCAGGCCGCGTGGATCCACTTCGTCGCTGGATGTTCCCGTGAAGCGCACCCGGGTCAGCTCTGCCTGCGGGAGATCGATCGTGCGAATGGCGCAGTCGACGATCTCGACATCTGTGGCCTTGGCTCCGCCGAGGTTCAGGTAGTCGAGGCGCAGGTCGCGCAGCTCGAGTTCGTCGATGCGCGCCTCGCTGAGATCGAGAGTGCCGATCCTTCCGCCGGAGATGCGCAGGCGTCGGATGCCGGCGTCTCGCATCTTCAGGGAGGCGATGCGGGCGCCCGTCACGGCGACGTCGAGAATCGTCGCGCCGGTGAGGTCGACGGCATCCGCGTCTGCAGCGATCGTGCACTGCTCGAGCGAGGCGTAGGCGAGGTTCGCGGTGCCCGTGAGATCGAGCCGGGCCGCGAGGAGGTCTGCACCTCGCGCCGCCACGGCAGGATCGAGATCATCTGGCAGGTCGGGCGGCGAGACGCGCGGTGCGGCAGGGGATTCGGGAGAGCGAGCCATGGTTCGAGCGTAGGTGCTGTCTTGGACACCGGTCGGCGGCAGCGCTTCGGAAGGCATCCTGCGCTTGAAAAGGACGTTCAGACACGGGGGATCCTTCCCTGGCGCAGTTGTCCGTCGCTGGAGCGGTTGAACCCCGCCACCACCCGCTCTGCACACCGCAGGGCTAGGACGGGTTCTCCACCGAACCGGGCGTTTCGCTGAGTCCGGGCGACCAAGCGGCCAGTGGATCCGGATACTGGCGGAGTGGCATCCACCGCTCAACTGCTCGCGCTCCTGACCGAACTCGGCGGGGTCGTGCGCGCTGTCGTGGTCGCTGAGCGCGGGATCTCGCGATGGGTTCTCGACGATGCCGTCGCGCGCGGTCAGGTGATCCGCCCGCGACGCGGCTGGATCGCTCTGCCCACGGCCGAGAGAACGCTGGTCGCCGCGGCGCGATTCGGCGTGGTGCTGACGTGTCGGACCCAGGCGAGTCTGCTCGGGCTGTGGGTTCACCATCACGGAGGGCCTCCGCATTTCGCCGTTACCCACAACGCCAAGCGCAAACTCGCGGTCGAAGCGAAACTCCACTGGGGCAGGCCCCTCGTGCCGAGAGATCCTGGCGCGCTCGTGGATCCCATCGAGAACGTCCTCGCGAACATCGCCGAGTGCGAGCCCTTCGAGCAGGCGCTCGCCACATGGGAATCCGCGCTCAACAAGTCTCTGGTCGCACTCGACGCCCTGCGCGGCTATTCATGGAAGCCCGCAGCGCGGCGGGTGCTCGAGCAGGCCATGCCCTTCGCGGATGCCGGGCTCGAGACGTATCTGCGAACTCGGCTCCGCTGGCTGAGAGTGCCGATCCTGACGCAGATCTGGATCGCAGGGCACCGCGTCGACACCTTGATCGGCGATCGTCTGATCGTCCAGATCGATGGTGCGCATCACGTCGGCGCACAGCGCTCGGAGGACATCCGGCACGATGCCGAGCTGCGGCTCATGGGCTACACGGTGATCCGGGTCTCGTACACCCAGATCATGTTCGAGTGGCCGATGGTACAGGACCTGATCATGCGCGCGGTGGCTCAGGGTCTGCATCTGGCGGTCTGAGAGCCAGCGCTTCGGAAGGCGAACAGCGGTTGAGCCGGACGATCGCAACAGAATCTTCCGTCCCAGGCGCGGTTTGCCTTCTAGGGTGCAGTCCGGTTGGAGGGAGAAGGAGCGGCGAGTGAAGAGGAGAGGGATGCGGCGAGCGCAGACCCGGGCGGGTGCGAGCGGATGCCGCCGCGCAGCGCGTACACTGGAGGGACGAGCATCGATCCGGCCATCACCGGGGAGCTCTCGGAAGAACGCTTTCGGCAGACGCAGCGCACGCGGCGGGTCGGAGTCAATAGAACCGAGCGGGGCAGGCCCGTCACAGCCGCAGTGAGAGTGGCCCCGCCGTGAGGCGCGGTAAGCGAGGTGGTACCGCGGTTCGCCTGGTCAGTGATCCAGGCAGATCGTCCTTGCGGCAGCATCCGCCACGACTCCTGCGAGACGACATGACCTACCCCCGCACCTCCGCCTTCGGCCCCGCGGCCGACGCTTCGACAGGCTCAGCGACCCAGGTCGTCGCACCGAGCCCGCGCTTCCCTGACATCGAGCGCGAGATCCTCGACTTCTGGCACGCTGACCAGACGTTCCGTGCGTCGATCGACCAGCGCGAGGGAGCCGACGAGTGGGTCTTCTACGACGGTCCTCCGTTCGCGAACGGCCTGCCCCACTACGGCCACCTGCTGACCGGCTACGCCAAGGACGTGTTCCCGCGCTTCCAGACCATGCTCGGCAAGAAGGTCGACCGTGTCTTCGGCTGGGACACGCACGGTCTGCCCGCGGAGCTCGAGGCGATGAAGCAGCTCGGCATCACCGAGAAGAGCGAGATCGAGGACATGGGCATCGACGTCTTCAACGCGAAGGCGAAGGACTCGGTGCTCGCTTACACGCACGAGTGGCAGGACTACGTCACCCGCCAGGCCCGCTGGGTCGACTTCGAGCGTGGATACAAGACGCTCGACCTCGGCTACATGGAGAGCGTGCTCTGGGCGTTCAAGACCCTGTACGACAAGGGTCTCGCCTACGAGGGCTACCGCGTGCTGCCGTACTGCTGGCGCGATGAGACGCCGCTGAGCGCGCACGAGCTGCGCATGGACGACGACGTCTATAAAGACCGCCAGGATCCGTCGGTCACAGTGTCGTTCCCGCTGGCCGGGGCGGATGCCGAGGCGAAGGGCCTCGCGGGCGTCCGTGTTCTCGCGTGGACGACCACGCCATGGACCCTGCCGACCAACATGGCGCTCGCCGTGGGCCCGGAGATCGAGTACGCCGTCGTCGCCGCGGGTCCCGAGGGTGCGTCCGAGGGCCTCGAGGGCGTGAAGTACCTCCTCGCGCAGGATCTCCTCGCCGGCTACGCGAAGGATCTCGGCTACGAAGACGCCGCGGCTGCGGCAGAGGCGGTCGAGCGCACGATCAGCGGTGCCGACCTCGGCGGGCTCCGCTACGAACCGCTCTTCGACTACTACGCCGACACCGAGACCTACGGCACCGAGAACGCCTGGCAGATCCTCGTCGACGACTACGTGTCCACCAGCGACGGCACGGGCGTGGTGCACCAGGCGCCCGCCTACGGTGAGGACGACCAGCGCGTGGCGGAGGCCGCCGGCATCCCGACCATCCTGTCGCTCGACGACGGCGGACGCTTCCTCTCGAACGTCACCGACGTCGCGGGCCTGCTGTGGATGGACGCCAACACGCCGATCATCCGTCTGCTCCGCGCAGAGCAGCGACTCGTGCGCGAGCAGAGCTACGTGCACTCCTATCCGCACTGCTGGCGCTGCCGGAACCCCCTGATCTACAAGGCCGTCTCCAGCTGGTTCGTCCGCGTGACCGACATCAAGGACCGGATGCTCGCGAACAACGAGCAAATCACGTGGGTGCCCGAGAACGTCAAGCACGGCCAGTTCGGCAAATGGCTCGAGGGCGCACGCGACTGGTCGATCAGCCGCAACCGCTACTGGGGCTCGCCCATCCCGATCTGGAAGAGCGACGACCCGGAGTATCCGCGCATCGACGCCTACGGCTCTCTCGAAGACCTCGAGCGCGACTTCGGCACGCTGCCGCGCAACCCCGAGGGCGAGATCGACCTGCACCGTCCCTACATCGACGACCTGACCCGTCCGAACCCCGACGACCCCACTGGGAAGTCCACGATGCGCCGCATCGAGGACGTGTTCGATGTGTGGTTCGATTCGGGATCGATGCCCTACGCGCAGGTGCACTACCCGTTCGAGAACCAGGAGTGGTTCGACTCGCACGCACCCGCCGACTTCATCGTCGAGTACATCGGGCAGACCCGCGGCTGGTTCTACGTGATGCACGTGCTCTCGACCGCGCTGTTCGACCGTCCGGCGTTCACCGGCGTGAGCTGCCACGGCATCGTGCTCGGCTCCGACGGCTACAAGATGTCGAAGTCGCTGAGAAACTACCCCGACGTCTCCGAGGTGCTCGACCGCGACGGCTCCGACGCCATGCGCTGGTTCCTCATGTCGAGCTCGGTGCTCCGAGGCGGCAACCTCGCCGTCACGGAAGAGGGCATCCGCGCCGGAGTGCGCGAGTTCCTGCTGCCGCTGTGGAACTCGTGGTACTTCTTCGCCACCTACGCCAATGCGGCGAAGGAAGGCGGATACGAGGCGTCCTGGAGGACCGACTCGACCGACGTGCTCGACCGCTACATCCTGGCGCGCCTCGGCGACCTCGTCCGCGAGGTGAAGAGCGACCTCGAGGGCCTGGACTCGACCACGGCATCCGCTCGTCTGCGGGACTTCGCCGAGGTGTTGACCAACTGGTACATCCGTCGTTCGCGCGACCGCTTCTGGGCCGGCACATCGACCGAAGCGTTCGACACGCTCTACACGGTGCTCGAGACCCTGTGCCGCGTGGCTGCCCCGCTCGTCCCGCTCGTGAGCGAGCGCGTGTGGCAGGGACTCACCGGCGGACGCAGCGTGCACCTGCAGGACTGGCCGGATGCCGACGCCTTCCCCGCCGCCGACGAGATCCGCGACGCGATGGACGCCGTCCGGGAGCTCTCGAGCGTCGGCAACGCGCTGCGCAAGAAGGAGAAGCTCCGCGTACGCCTGCCTCTCGCACGCCTGACCGTCGTGTCGCCGCACGCTGCGACGCTCGGACAGTTCGAGGACATCCTCCGCGAGGAGCTGAACGTGAAGTCCGTCGAGCTCGTGCCGCAGTCCGAGACCACGGCAGCCGACTACGGCATCGATCACCGCCTCAGCGTCAACGCCCGCGCGGCCGGCCCGCGCCTCGGCAAAGAGGTGCAGAAGGTCATCCAGGCCGCACGCAATGGCTTCTGGACCGAGGAGAACGGGATCGTCACGGCTGACGGCATCGCTCTGGAGCCGGGGGAGTACGAACTCGTGCTCGAGACCACCGGGCGTCCGGAGGGCGAGGCGCTCGCGATCGTCCCCTCCGGCGGCTTCGTGCTGCTCGACACGGCGACCACCCCGGAGCTCGAAGCCGAGGGCCTCGCCCGCGACGTGATCCGCGCCGTGCAGGAGACCCGCAAGAACGCGGGCTTCGACGTGAGCGACCGGATCAGGCTCGACCTGATCTTCGCGAGCGAAGCGGATGCGGATGCGGTCGACGCTGCCTTCGAGATCGCCGATGTCGCGGGGGAGACCCTGGCGCTCGAGCACGGAGTCCACCGCGGAGACGCCGGGGCGCCTGCTGCGGAGTTCACCGCCGTGATCCCTGCAGGGACCTACGCGAACACGGGCGACTTCACGGTCGCCGTCAGCCGGATCGGAGCAGCCTCATGAGTGCGCGCGAAAGAGCGGATGCCGTCTACGAGGCGCTTCTGAGCCGGGCGGGGGAGCGCTGGGTGCAGCCGCGCAAGGAGCGCGTCGCGCGCATCCTCGCGTTCCTCGATGATCCGCAGAAGACGTACCGCGTCGTGCACATCACGGGCACGAACGGCAAGACGTCGACCGCGCGCATGATCGAGACGCTGCTCCGGGCGCACGATCTGCGCACCGGTCTGTTCACGAGCCCCCACCTCGAGCGGTTCACGGAACGCATCATGATCGACGGCGAGCCGATCTCGGACGAGGCCGTCGCCGACGCCTGGGATGAGATCGAACCCTTCATCGGCATCGTCGACGCCGAGCTCGAAGCAGCCGGCGACGCGCCCCTGACGTTCTTCGAACTGCTCACGGTGCTCGCCTTCGTGGCTGTGGCGGACGCCCCGGTCGATGTGCTCGTGCTGGAAGTCGGCATGGGCGGTGAATGGGACTCGACGAACACGGCTGACGGAGACGTCGCGGTCTTCGCCCCGATCGACATCGATCACGCAGACCGGCTCGGAAGCACGATCGCGGCCATCGCCGAGGTCAAGGCCGGCATCATCAAGGAGGGTGCGGCCGTCGTCTCGGCCGAGCAGCCGGCCGAGGCCGCCGCGGTGCTGCGCCGGGTCGCCGCCGAGAAGAACGCCACGATCTCGTTCGAGGGAGCGGATTTCGGTCTCGCCGAGCAGAAGCTCGCCGTGGGCGGCCAGCTGCTGACGATCCGCGGACTCGCGGGAACCTACGCCGAGGAGTACCTGCCGCTGTACGGCGCTCACCAGGGCCACAATGCGGCCCTCGCGGTCGCCGCCGTAGAATCCCTGATCGGCGGCGGCAGCAAGCCGATCGCGGCCGACATCGTCACCGATGGCCTGCAGTCGGTGACATCGCCCGGTCGCCTGCAGCTGTTGGGCATCGCGCCGACTGTGATCGTCGACGCCGCCCACAATCCGCACGGTGCGGCCGCGCTCGTGCAGGCGATGGACGACAGCTTCGACTTCGACGAATGGGGCGTCGTGCTCGGCGTGCTGGCCGACAAGGACGCGGCGGGCATCGTCGCGCATCTGGCGCCGGCATCCGCTCACGTCTTCGCGACCGCGCCCGAGAGCGACCGCGCCAGCGACGCCGACGCCATCGCCGACCTCGTCGAGGCAGCCGGCCGCAGGGCGAGTGTCCACCCGACGCTGGCCGACGCCGCCGATGCAGCGCGCGAGTGGGCGGCCTCATCGGATCGACGGGCCGTCGTGATCGCGGGGTCCGTCGTGCTGGCAGGCGAGGCGATCGCTCTCGCCGAGGAAGAGGACTGGAAGTCCGGGTGGCGCGCGTGAGACCGCAGCGCACGCTTGTGCAGAAGCTCGCCCCGATCGTCCTGGGCTTCGAATCGATCGTGGTGTTCCTCGCCGGCCTCACGGTGTTCGGTCTGAAGGCGCTGCCCGCGGGCGTACCGCCTTGGTGGGGCATCGTCGGCGGCGCGGTCATGGGACTTGCGTGCATCGCCGTCGCGGGGATGATCACGAAGCCGTGGGCGATCACGGCCGGCTGGGTGATCCAGGCGATCATCGCCCTGTCCGCGGTGCTCGTACCCTCGATCCTGCTCGTCGTCGTGATTTTCGGCGGCATGTGGGCGTATGCGACGATCATGGGGGCGAAGCTGGACGCACGACGCCCCGCCGCCGAATCCCCGACTCAGACAGAGAGTGAATGACATGGCCACCGAAGAAACCCTCGTCCTCGTGAAGCCCGACGGCGTCGCGCGCGGCCTCACCGGCGCGATCCTGGCTCGCATCGAGGCCAAGGGATATGCGCTCGTCGACATCCGCCTGGTCGATCCGGACCGCGACCTGCTCGCCGCGCACTACGCCGAGCACGAGGGCAAGCCGTTCTACGAGCCGCTGCTCGAGTTCATGCTCTCCGGACCGTCCGTCGCGATCCGTCTCGCCGGCAACCGCGTGATCGAGGGCTTCCGCTCGCTCGCCGGCACCACCGACCCGACGACGGCCGCGCCCGGCACCATCCGCGGCGACTTCGGCCGCGACTGGGGCCTGAAGGTTCAGCAGAACCTCGTGCACGGCTCGGACAGCCCTGAGTCCGCCGCTCGCGAGCTCGGCATCTGGTTCGACTGAATCTGCCCGGAAACACGACGAACGCCCTCCCCGCCGGGAGGGCGTTCGTCGTTTCCGGTGAGGATCAGAACAGGCTGATGACCGACCCGATCACGTCGACACCTGCGAACTGCGCGAGAGCGATGATGAGCACGAAGGCGACGATGGAGGCGAGCGGCACCCACACGCCGAGGCGCTGCGCACGCTCGCGTGCGGACTCCGAGACGGGGAAGGTTCCGTTCTGGAACAGCTGCAGGACCGTGGAGAAGAACGTGGGAATGACGACCACGTACGTGAGAGCGCACCAGGGGCACAGCGTGTGCAGTTCGAAGAAGCTCTGCCCGATCAACCAGCAGATGAACACGAAGGCGCCGGTGATGCCGAGTCCGTACAGCGCCCAGAACCAGCGCGGGAACCTCGCCCCGGCGAGGATCGCGACTCCGACCACGAGAGGCGCCATCCACCCGGTCAGGCCGATGATCGGGTTCGGAAAGCCGAACACCGAACCCTGCCATGACTCGAGATTGGTGCCGCACTGCAGGAAGACGCTGACATTGCAGTTCAGGTTCGCGTCGGGGTTCTCCAGCACGGCGAACTTGTCGAGGGTGAGCTGGAACGCCGCCCACCAGCCGAAGACGCTCGCGATGATCAGCCAGACGGCATAGACGACGGGGCGGGTGCGCTGCTCGCTCATATGTGGATTATCACAGTGATGGCTATGCATCGGGCGAAAGCGCACCGGCGAAAACGACGCGGAGCCGCCTGGATGCCGCGAACCGCGGCACATGGTGCGATAATGGCCTGTGATGCATCGCTCGGCACACGCCACGGCGCGCATCGACGAAGACTTCGGGGCCGGATGCCCCACGTGACCAGAGCCATGAGCCGGTCGCACAACCAGTGAGTTCGCGGCACCCGCGGGTGCGGCATGAGATTTCGCGGGCACCATGTGCCCCGCGCGAGGAGCAAGCCAGAGATGGCCGATGAGACCAATGACTACGACGCCCCCACCCTCGACTTCGCTGCGGATGCTGACGCGCCCGCAGCGGTAGTCCCCGACGCTCCGGAGACCTCCGCGGTCTCCGAGGCAGCGGAGGGCACCCGGCCGGAGGACGCCCCGGAATCGACTGACGCGCCTCAGGACGAGGCAGTTGCATCCCCGGAGGCGAGCGACGCCGAGGCGCCGGAGGCCTCGAGCGATGGAACCACGGCTGAGCAGGCCGAAGAGGTCCAGGCGCCGGCTGATGCAGAGCCTCAGGCATCAGAGGTCGACGCGCCGGCGCAGTCCGCACCCGAGACGCCGAGCGTCGAGGAGCCTGCACCCGTCGAGACCCAGGTCACGGCCGTCACGCTCGGTCTGCTGCCCGAGGTGTTCGTCTCGCAGGTCTCCACTCAGCTGCACTTCTATGCTCCGGAGGTCGTGCCGCTGCCGGCCCGCACCGGACGCATCTTCGACCGCATCGCCGAGCGCGACCAGGAAGACGCCCCGGCATCCGCTCGTGGCCGTCGTCGTCGCCGCGGGGGCCCCGAGGGTGACGAGGAGCGTTCCGAGCCGCGTCAGCCCCGTCAGCGGGTGGTGGAGTACATCACCGAGCCGAAGGCCATCAAGGGCTCCACGCGTCTCGAGGCGAAGAAGCAGCGTCGTCGTGACGGTCGCGACGCCGGTCGTCGCCGTCCCGTCGTCACCGAAGCCGAGTTCCTCGCGCGTCGTGAATCCGTCGACCGCAAGATGGTCGTCCGATCCAAGAACGGCCGCACTCAGATCGGCGTCCTCGAGGACGGGGTGCTCGTCGAGCACTACGTCGCTCGCAACCAGGACGCGTCCCTGATCGGCAACGTGTACCTCGGTCGCGTGCAGAACGTGCTCCCCAGCATGGAGGCCGCGTTCGTCGACATCGGCCGCGGTCGCAACGCCGTGCTCTACTCGGGCGAGGTCGACTGGGACGGTGTGGAGACCGGAAACCAGCCGCGTCGCATCGAACTCGCGCTCAAGCCCGGCGACCGAGTGCTCGTCCAGGTCACGAAAGACCCGGTCGGTCACAAGGGCGCACGCCTCACCAGCCAGATCTCGCTCCCCGGCCGTTACCTCGTGTACGTGCCCGGCGGCTCGATGAACGGCATCAGCCGCAAGCTCCCCGACAACGAGCGTGCTCGTCTGAAGCGCATCCTCAAGGAGGTCCTCCCCGAGTCCTCCGGTGTGATCGTCCGGACCGCGGCGGAGGGCGCCACGGAAGACCAGCTCACCCGTGACGTGCAGCGCCTGACCGCGCAGTGGGAGCACATCCAGAAGCAGGTCGAGAATCAGCAGGCTCCCGCACTGCTGCACGCCGAGCCCGACCTGCTCGTCAAGATCGTCCGTGACGTCTTCAACGAGGACTTCACGAAGATGCTCATCCAGGGTCTGGACGCGCAGCAGACCATCCGCGCCTACCTCGAGAGTGTCGCGCCTGATCTGCTGGAGCGCGTGGAGCCCTACGAGGACGAGACCGACCCGTTCGACGCGTTCCGTATCACCGAGCAGATCGAGAAGGCGCTCGACCGCAAGGTCTGGCTGCCCTCGGGCGGATCGCTCGTGATCGACCGCACCGAGGCGATGACGGTCGTCGACGTCAACACCGGCAAGTTCGTGGGCTCGGGCGGAAACCTCGAGGAGACCGTCACGAAGAACAACCTCGAGGCGGCGGAGGAGATCGTCCGCCAGCTGCGCCTGCGTGACATCGGCGGCATCATCGTGGTCGACTTCATCGACATGGTGCTCGAGTCGAACCGCGACCTCGTGCTGCGCCGCCTGATCGAGTGCCTGAGCCGTGACCGGACGAAGCACCAGGTCGCCGAGGTCACCTCGCTCGGTCTCGTGCAGATGACCCGCAAGAAGCTCGGCCTCGGCCTGCTGGAGACCTTCAGCGAGGCGTGCGACGTCTGCGCCGGACGCGGTGTCGTCGTGCACCACGACCCCGTCGTGAAGCACCGCGCGCCGTCCAACGGCAACGGTCAGCAGAACCGCCGCCAGCGGGGAGGCAGCCCGCAGGGGCCTGCTCAGAGCGCGCCGCCCGTGCAGGTCACGACGCACAGCATCCCCGAGGGCGCGAAGTCCGCTCTCGCTCAGATCGCCGCATCCACTCGAGCGCCGCATGCCGACGAGGCAGCGGATGCCGTAGCGCCCGCTGCGGAGCACGCGTCCGGCTCCGAGCGTGCCAAGAAGCCCCGCAAGAAGCGGGGTGGCGATCGCAAGGCGCCCAAGTCGCCGGCGGAGGCGCTTCTGGACTCGGTCCTCGACGCCCTGCCGGAGCCGAAGGCTCCCGGTCAGGGACGGGGCCGTCGCCGCGTCACCACGGCCGCGCTGACCGGCACGCCGGTGGCCGTCAACAACGACGCCTCAGCGCCGGTCTCTGGCGGGGATCCGCAGTCCTGACGCGATGAGCCTGCGCACCAGCTCCTTGCCGGAGACATGGTGCGCGCCGGCGGCGACGAGCCGGGGGAGCATCTCCTCCGGCACGTCGTAGTGGTCGAGGTCGAAGGCGCGCGTAGGCACGCTCTGCGACCGAGCGAACGCGTGGAGCTCCTCGAGGCTCTCGTCGCTGACGAGATGCGCCCACAGCCGTCCGTGCGCGGGCCAGCGGGGGTCGTCGACGAGAACGGTCATGTGTCCAGCGTAGGTTCAGACACACCGCCTCGGGCGTTTTGCCTCAGTGCCCGGCATCCGGTAAAGTAGTCCCTTGGTGCGTAAGCCGCATCGTCCTCAATGGACGGAGCGGAGAGTCTTGCGTTCGCACCCGTCGCCCCGCGGCGCATGCAAGCAACAGTCTTCCCGTGAGATTCTCGGAGCCGACGTGCTCCCCAACGAAACAGGTATGAAGTGGTTTACGCAGTAGTGCGCGCCGGTGGGCGGCAGGAGAAGGTCGAGGTCGGCACGATCGTTCAGCTCGACCGTGTGCAGGCTGCCCAGGGCGAGAAGATCGAGCTGGCCGCTGTGCTGCTCGTCGACGGCGCCACGGTGACCACCGACGCCGACAAGCTCGCGAAGGTCAAGGTCACGGCAGAGGTTCTCGGCAACCTCCGCGGCCCGAAGATCATCATCCAGAAGTACAAGAACAAGACCGGCTACAAGAAGCGTCAGGGCCACCGCCAGGAGCTCACGCGCGTCAAGATCACCGGCATCAAGTAAGACCGAGGAGACCAGGACATGGCACACAAAAAGGGCGCAAGCTCCACCCGTAACGGTCGTGATTCCAACGCACAGCGTCTTGGCGTCAAGCGCTTCGGCGGCCAGCAGGTCCTCGCCGGCGAGATCATCGTCCGCCAGCGCGGCACCCACTTCCACCCCGGCGTGAACGTCGGCCGTGGTGGCGACGACACGCTGTTCGCTCTGGCCGCCGGTGCGGTCCAGTTCGGCGCGAAGGGCGGCCGTAAGGTCGTCAACATCGTCGCAGCAGCTGAGTAATCACAGCAGCACAGCAGACATCCGATTCGGGGCGGGCTTCGGCCCGCCCCGAATCTGTTTTTGAGGAGAGAGAGACATGGTCACCTTCGTCGACACCGTGACGCTGCACTTGCGTGCCGGTAAGGGCGGCAACGGCTGTGTCTCCGTGCACCGCGAGAAGTTCAAGCCGCTGGGCGGCCCCGACGGCGGCAACGGCGGCGACGGCGGCGACATCGTGCTCGTCGCCGACTCCCAGACCGGCACGCTGCTCTCGTACCACCACTCGCCCCACCGCTCGTCCGGCAACGGAGGACCCGGTATGGGCGACCACCGCTCCGGCTTCCTGGGTGAGACGCTCGAGCTCCCGGTCCCGGTCGGCACGGTCGTGAAGAACCCCGCCGGTGAGGTGCTGATCGACATGATCATCCCCGGTGAGCGATTCGTCGTCGCCAAGGGTGGTCAGGGAGGCCTCGGCAACGCGGCCCTCGCGACGCCCAAGCGCAAGGCTCCCGGGTTCGCGCTTCTCGGAACGCCAGGATACGAGGGCGACGTCGTCCTCGAGCTGAAGACGGTCGCCGACGTCGCTCTGGTCGGATACCCGTCCGCGGGCAAGTCGAGCCTGATCGGCGCGATCTCGGCTGCACGTCCGAAGATCGCCGACTATCCGTTCACGACCCTGCACCCGAACCTCGGGGTCGTGCAGCAGGGCGACTTCCGCTACACCGTCGCCGATGTACCGGGTCTCATCGAGGGCGCGAGCGAAGGACGCGGACTCGGCCTCGAGTTCCTGCGGCACGTCGAGCGCTGCTCGGCTCTGCTGCACGTGCTCGACTGCGCCACGCTCGAGCCGGGGCGCGACCCGATCTCCGATCTCGACGTGATCCTCGCCGAGCTCGCAGCCTACGAGGTGCCCGAAGGTCAGACGCCGCTTCTCGAGCGTCCGCAGCTCGTCGCGCTCAACAAGATCGACGTGCCCGAGGCGCGCGACCTCGCCGACCTCGTCCGTCCCGAACTCGAGGCGCGAGGATTCCGGGTGTTCGAGATCTCCACGGTGTCGCACGAGGGTCTGCGTCCTCTGACATTCGCGCTCGGCGAGATCGTCGAGAAGCACCGCGCCGAAGCAGCGCTGGAGGTTCCGCCGGAGCGGGTCGTCATCCGCCCCAGGGGCTCGAAGAAGGACTTCACGATCCGGGTCGAGGGCGGAACGTACGGCAACGTCTACCGCATCCTCGGCGAGAAGCCGGTGCGCTGGGTGCAGCAGACCGACTTCCAGAACGAAGAAGCCGTCGGCTTCCTCGCGGATCGCCTCGAGAAGCTCGGGGTCGAAGACGAGCTGTTCCGTCTCGGCGCGGTTCAGGGATCGACCGTGGTCATCGGCGAGGGCGACAGCATCGTCTTCGACTGGGAGCCGACGATGGCGTCGGCCGCCGAGCTGATGGTCGCCCCTCGTGGCACCGATCCGCGTCTGGCCCCGAACGCCCGCCGAACCACGTCCGAGCGCCGTGAGCACTACTACGAGCGCATGGACGCCAAGGCCGAGGCCCGTGCGGAGGTGGAGGCTCAGCGCCTCGCGGCATACCGCGAGGACGAGAAGTGACAGCCCGCACCCGCGCGGATCTGTCCACCGCCTCGCGCATCGTCGTGAAGGTGGGTTCGTCCTCGATCAGCGGCGACTCCTCCTGGCGCATTCCGATGCTCGTGCACGCGCTGGCGGCCGCGCACGCCCGCGGCACCGAGGTCATCCTCGTGTCGTCGGGGGCGATCGCCACCGGCATCCCGTTCCTCCGCCTCGACGCCCGCCCCACTGACCTCGCCACTCAGCAGGCCGCGGCGGCCGTGGGGCAGAACATCCTGATCTTCCGCTACCAGGAGGCACTGCGCCCGTTCGACATCGTGGCGGGTCAGGTGCTGCTCACCACGGGCGATCTCGAGCACCCGATGTCGCGATCCAACGCACGTCGCGCGATGGAGCGTCTGCTCGGGCTCCGGATCCTGCCGATCGTGAACGAGAACGACACGGTCGCCACACAGGAGATCCGCTTCGGCGACAACGACCGCCTCGGAGCCCTCGTCGCCCAGCTCCTCGAGGCGGATGCGCTCGTGCTGCTCAGCGACATCGAGTCGCTCTACACCAAGCCTCCGACCGACCCCGGCGCCCAGCCGATCGACACGGTCGCCCCCGACGCGGATCTCGCAGGTCTCGAGTTCGGCTCGACCGTCGTGAACAGTGTGGGCACAGGGGGAGCCGCGACGAAGGTGTCTGCCGCGCGACTCGCCGCCGCATCCGGAATCGGCGTGCTCGTTACGAGCGCAGATCTCGTCGAGAGGGCCCTGAACGGCGACGAAATAGGAACCTGGTTCGAACCGGCCGTCTCCTAGACTGGCGGGATGACCGATCAGACCCCGCAGGTGCGCCTGGAGCGCGCCAAGGAGGCGTCTCGCGCCACGGCCGCTCTCACCAGCGACGACAAGGCGCGAGTGCTCGAGGCCATCGCCGTGGCGCTCGAGCAGAATGCCGCGCAGATCATCGAGGCCAACGGCAAGGACATCGTCCGAGGTCGCGAAGGCGGCATCGGGGAGTCTCTGATCGACCGTCTGCGTCTCGACGAGAAGCGCGTCGCCGCTCTCGCCTCGGCTGTGCGCGAGGTGGCAGCTCTTCCCGACCCGGTCGGGCGCGTCGTGGGGGGACATCGGATGCCGAACGGCGTCGCGCTCGAGCAGGTGCGCGTGCCGTTCGGGGTCGTCGGCGCCATCTACGAGGCCCGGCCGAACGTCACGGTCGACATCGCCGCTCTCGCGCTGCGGTCGGGGAACGCGATCGTGCTCCGCGGCGGCAGCGCCGCACTCGAGTCGAACACCGTGCTGGTCGCAGTGATGCGCGACGCGCTGGCCGGAGCGGGGCTGACGCCCGAAGCGGTGCAGACCGTCGACGACTTCGGCCGCGATGGCGCCAAGGCGCTCATGCACGGACGTGGATTCATCGACGTGCTCGTTCCCCGTGGCAGCGCGGGGCTCATCGAGACGGTCGTCACCGAGTCCACCGTGCCCGTCATCGAGACCGGTGCGGGCAACGTGCACATCGTGCTCGACGAGAGCGCGCCCGACGACTGGGCACGCGACATCGTCGTGAACGCGAAGGTGCAGCGCCCGAGCGTCTGCAACGCCGTCGAGACGGTGCTCGTGCACCGTCAGGCGGCGCCTCGTCTGGTTCCTCTCGTCGCGAGCGCACTGCAGAGCGAGGGCGTCGCGATCCACGGAGACGACATGGTCGCGGGCCTCGTGTCGAACGTGATCCCCGCGACCGAGGAGGACTGGGCGACCGAGTACCTCAGCCTCGACATCGCGATGAAGGTCGTGGACTCGCTCGACGAGGCTCTCGAGCACATCCGTCGCTACAGCACGGGCCACACCGAGTCGATCGTGACGACCGATTCCCGCAATGCCGAGCGGTTCCTCGCCGAGGTCGACTCGGCCGTCGTGATGGCGAACGCGTCGACCCGGTTCACCGATGGCGGCGAGTTCGGCTTCGGCGCCGAAGTGGGCATCTCGACGCAGAAGCTGCACGCGCGCGGTCCGATGGGTCTTGCCGAGCTCACCAGCACGAAGTGGTTGGCGCGTGGAGCAGGTCAGATTCGCGGCTGAGGACTAGACTTGGGGGCGCTGTACAGCCCGCAGGTCACGAATTGGAGCAAGGATGAACCTCGTCGCACAGATCGCGATGGCCGCCGCAGAGACCGAGCACCACGGAAACGTGGCGCTCGAGACGCTGATCTTCGGAGTCATCGCCGCGATCGTGTTCACCGCGCTCGCTCTGGTGACGCTGTCGTACAAGAACGTCGCCAACCGTCATTCGGCCAAGGCCGAAGCATTCGCCGCGAAGCACGGCAAGGACGGGCACGGGGCGGGGCACGGCCACTAAGACCGCATGAGCACAACGACCTCGCGCGCTCCGCGCATCGGCGTGATGGGCGGGACGTTCGATCCGATCCACCACGGACATCTGGTCGCCGCCAGCGAGGTCGCGCACTCGTTCGATCTCGACGAGGTCGTCTTCGTGCCGACGGGCCGCCCGTGGCAGAAGCAAGACGTGACCCCCAGCGAGCACCGGTATCTGATGACGGTGATCGCGACGGCATCCAACCCGCAGTTCACGGTCAGCCGGGTGGACGTCGATCGAGAAGGGCCGACGTACACCATCGACACCCTCCGCGATCTGAAGCGAGATCGTCCGGACGCCGAACTGTTCTTCATCACGGGAGCGGATGCCGTAGCGCAAATTCTCAGTTGGAGGGACCATGATGAGTTGTGGGAGCTGGCCCATTTCGTCGCGGTCTCACGTCCTGGACATGTCCTGAGCACAGACGGCCTCCCACCCGGTGACGTCAGCCAGCTCGAGGTGCCGGCGCTGTCGATCTCGTCGACGGCATGCCGTGAACGGGTGCACGACGGAGAGCCGGTGTGGTACCTCGTTCCCGACGGGGTCGTTCAATACATCGCGAAGCATCATCTGTATCGGAGCAAGGCATGAGTACATCGGATCAGCAAGAGCACGGTCCGCTGACGCGCAAGCAGTTGCGAGAGATCCGACTGACGGGTTCGACGCCGGTCATCTCGGCAGAAGAGGCGGCGGCCGCAGCGGCAGCGCCCGCGGCGCCGCCCGTTCCCCCGCCGGTCCCGCCTCTGCCGCGTGCTGCGGAGCCGGCAGAGATCGCCCCCGCGCCAGGCGACGACGTCGATTCCTCCGGCGCTCCGCTGACGCGTCGTCAGATCCGCGAGCAGGAACGGGTCAAGACCGCATCCGTGCCCGTGCTCGGTGGCGACGAAAGCGCTTCGGCTGCCGAGGAGCCCGCCCCGCAGGCTCCCGCCGAGGGGCCGATCGAAGAGGACGTCGAGGAAGAGGCTGCCGCTACCGACGTCTCTCCGGCTGAATCGGAGGAGATCGTCTCCGGCGTCCCCGCGTTCGCGCCGCCGAGCTCTGCGCTCTCCGACGACGAAGACGATGACGACGACGAGCAGGTCGACGTCGCCCCTGTGAGCGCCGCCGCGGCCGTCGACACGGTCGGCGACGTGCCTCTCACCGAGAGCACCGCGCGGGTCGAGATCGATCCCGCGCACGTCGACGACGATCCCGTGGCAGCCGTCGCGGCGCTCGGCATCGAGGTGCAGGAGCCGCAGGATACGGAGCACGACGACGCGGACGACGTGCTCGCCGATGTGAAGCGCATCGACGACTCCGATCTGCCCGAAGGCGAGCGTCCTGTCGTGAGCGAGGCGTTCGGATACGGCGTCCTTGCGGATGCGGCTGAGCCGCAGCAGTCGTTCACTCCGTCGTTCGATGAGCTTCTCTCGGCCGACAGCTCTGGAGGCTCGCAGCACACCGCCTCCAACACCCTCATCTTCAACCCGCCGGCAGGGGAGGGGTCCCTCGACGGACCCGTCGCCTCGACCGGAGAGATCCTCGTCACGGGCTCCTACGAGCTTCCGCAGGGGATCGGCTCACAGGGCCACGCGCACGGCGTCGCCGACGGCAAAGACGTCGACTCCGTGCTGATCGACGGCGAGCTGCCTCCGGCTTCCTCGCCGACCCCGATCGCGGCGAGTGCCGCGATCAGCACCATCAAGCCCGCCGGTGAGGTCATCCGACCGCCGGCCCCCGAAAAGGGCAACAAGCTCATGCTCACCCTCGCGATCGTGGCGGGCGGTCTGGCGCTCGCGCTGGGTGTCGTCCTGATCGTCGCCTTCACAACGAAGTTGATCTGATGCAGTCACCTGAAACCGCCGAAGAAATGCTGCAGATCGCAGTCGATGCCGCCGTCAGCAAGGGCGGGGAGGATCTCGTCGCGCTGAACGTGTCCGAGCCCCTGCCGCTCGTCGACATCTTCCTGCTGGTCACCGGCAACAGCGAGCGCAACGTCGCCGCGATCGCCGACGAGATCGAGGACAAGCTCCTCGAGTCGGGGCACAAGCGCGTGCGTCGCGAGGGGCGAGCGGAGTCCCGTTGGGTTCTGCTCGACTTCGGCGACCTGATCGTCCACGTCTTCCACCAGGAGGAGCGGGTCTACTACGGCCTGGAGCGCCTCTGGAAGGACTGCCCGGTCGTGCCGTTCGAGCTCGCGGCCGACCCGGCCTGACATGCCCTTGCACCTGCTCACCGGAGCCGGTTCCGGAATAGGCTCGGTGGTCGCCCGACGACTGATCGACCGCGGTGACCAGGTGGTTCTGCTGGTGCGGGATGCCGGGCGCGCGCGACAGCTGGCGGAGCGGTTCCCCGGGGCTCAGACGCTTGTCGGCGACCTGTCGAATCCCGGCCGCCTGTCGTGGGCGCTGTCGAAGCAGGCGCTGCCGGAGCGCATCGATTCGCTGATCCATGTCGCAGGCGTGGTCGACCTCGGCGCCGTCGCCGATCTGCCGCCCTCCTTGTGGGAGCAGCAGCTCGCGGTGAACCTCGTCGGCCCGGCCGAGCTCACGAGGCTCCTCCTGCCGGTGCTGCGCGTCTCCCGTGGACGGGTGGTCTTCGTGAACTCTGGCGCAGGGCTCAATGCGCACGCCGGCTGGTCGGCGTATGCCGCGTCGAAGCACGGGTTGAAGGCGCTGGCGGATTCGCTGCGTGCTGAGGAGGCATCGCACGGCGTGCGGGTCACCTCGATCTACCCTGGCCGCACGGCGACGCCCATGCAAGAGAAGGTCCACCAGCAAGAGGGGCGCGAGTACGACGCCTCTCGCTACATCGCCGCCGAGTCCGTGGCGACGACCATCCTGCTTGCGCTCGACCTGCCGGACGACGCGCATCTCACCGATCTCACGGTGCGGCCGACCGGGTGATCGTCATCCGGCTTCTCCGCCGGATTGTCAAGGGTCTTCACCTGTGCCACGGCGTCGGGCAGGCTCTCTTCTGAGAGAACCTGGAGGGCCGCAGGATGGCTGCCGATCCCGATCCACGCTATGTGCTTCGCCGTATCACGACGTCGGAGTGGGTGATCAACGACCTGAGGTTCGCTCAGGACGACACGAGGCATGTGGTGGCCTGCGTGTACGAACTCGCGCCGACTGAGGTCGACGTGGTCTGGCTGAGAGACCTGCCGCTGCGGGGAACCTACGCGACCGCGTTCGAGGTGCTCGAAGACCTGGAGCGCATGCACGCGCCCAGCCGAGCCACGAAGCCGGTGCAGATTCCGCACCTGCCGCCGCTGATGGCAGACTGACCTTCTACTCGTCGGCGTCGGCGTGCTCGCCCAGCCAGCCGCGCCGGCGGAACAGGGTGAAGGCGATCACGTCGATCACGACGATCGCGATACCGGTGACCAGCCAGCCGTACTCCCACCTCACGAGAGGGAGGTTCTTGAAGTTCATGCCGTAGATGCCGGCGATCACGGTCGGGATGGCCAGGAGCGCGGCGAACGCCGAGATGGTCCGCATGTCCTTGTTCTGGCGGGTCCCCACGTTGCTCTGGTGACTGGAGACGAGTGCGTCGAGGGACTCGTGCTCGGTGGACGTCAGCTCTGACACTCCGCGGGCGTCGTTCGCAAGATGAGCGAAGTACGGACGCAGATGCCGCTGCTGCTCTGTGAGCCGCGCAATGTGCTCGCCCGATTGGCGTAGCGCCTCAGCGAGCCCGGATGAAGCTCTGTCGATCTGGCCGATGCGCTGCCTGAGCCGGTAGATGCGCCGGTAGTCCTCGCGTACGCGGCTGTCGAAGACCTCCGTCTCCAAGTTGTCCAGGTCCTTCTCGACGGCCGCCCCGAGTTCGACGAAGTCGCGCACCACGGCGTCGAGCACGCGATGCGCCGCGGCCAGGGGGGAGTCGACGCTTACGGCACCCGGCCCCTCGAGCAGCGCGTCGAGATCGCGGAACTCCGCCGTGTCACCCCTCTGCACGAGGACCAACTCGTCGGCGGTGAGGATCAGCGCCAAGTCGGTGTCGGTCATCGTCGTGCCTTCGTCCCCACGGTCGATGTCCCAGATCGAAAGGTACAGCTGCCCGTCGAACGACTCAGCCTTGGGCTGCTGACGCCCGGCGAGCAGATCGTCGATGACGAGCGGATGCAGGTCGAGGCGCTTCGCGATCTTCTCGAGCTCTTCGGGACCGGGGTTGGTCAGACGCGTCCAGGCACGCGAGGGCACGGGGTGTTCAGAGGCCGTCGGACTCGGAGTAGTCAGACTCATCGTCCGCCTCCGATGCCAGGCGGTCGGCAGCGTAGCTGTCGACGGCGTCCTGGTTGGCATCGGTGTCGAGCACCGTGTCCCCGTCGACCTCGCGGGTGGGCACGTCGTCCGTCTCGTCGTCGGCGTCGTCGGGGAACGGAAGCGGGGGGATCGGATTAGACATGGTCTTCCTCCTCATGATCGGTGCGGTCACGATACGACGCCGGGCGGCGTCTGCAGAGAGGGTTGACCCGAGGACTGCCGAGCGCTAAAAGCGTCGCGCGGGTCGTGGAGCGACGCGCCCGGGCGACGATCGCCGATTGGTGCTCGCGGCGATTCGTGTTGTATTCTTTTCAAGTTGCCCCGGCTGGTCCGGGGAAGCAGATGGGCCTGTGGCGCAGTTGGTAGCGCACCTGCATGGCATGCAGGGGGTCAGGGGTTCGAATCCCCTCAGGTCCACCGAATGAAGGCCCTCGGCTCTGCCGGGGGCCTTCTGCGTACCCGGATGCGAAGCTCCGGCGGCGGGCGTCAGCGACGGCTTCCCAGTAGGCTGAAGGATGCCGTTCCCACCGGAGCGGCGTGTTTTGAGATCATCCGTTTCGGGAGCAGTGTGACCGGTACTCGAGCCGAAGCGGCGTATCTGCGCGCTCGTGCCGCGTTCAAGATCCCCACGCTCGATCTGCTGCACGGGCGCTACGCGCCCTTCGTCGTCGCGGTGCTGAGCATCATGTTCACCGCCGAGCGGCCGACGGTAGCCGTCGCCGACGCGCATGTCGAGGTGGGCGAGATCCTCGCCGAGCTCCGCGCGGCCGGCTACGAGCAGGACGGCCGGGGACTGCCGTCGACGACCGGGCGCGAGGTCTGCCGATACTGGGTCAAAGTCGGGTGGCTCGGCCAGCAGATCGAAGGCGACACAGAGGTGTACCGCTGCACGGCGCACGCGGTGCGGGCGCTGGAGATCGCCGATCTCACGGGCGGCAGCACCCGAGTCTCGCACTCGCGCGTGCGCACGCTTCTCGATGCCGTCGAACGGCTGGCGGGTGACGCCGACGACGACCCGGCCAGACGGCTGGCCAGGTTGAGGGCGGAACGAGATGCTCTGGACGCGCAGATCGCGGCGTTCGAGAACGACGAGGCAGAACCCATAGCCGACGACGAGCTGCTCGAAGAAGCCGAGAACGTGCTTCATCTCTCCCGCAGCCTCCCGGCCGACTTCACCCGGGTCGCCGAGTCGATCAAAGCGATGCAGCGCGATGTCATCCGTGATCTCCGCCGTGATGAGCGGCCTACCGGCGAGGTCCTGCGCGAGTACCTTCTCCGTGGACAGCAGGTCATGCAGTCCACACGCGAGGGGCAGGCGTTCGCCGGCGCTCTGCGCGTGATCGGCGACCCCGAGCGGATCGACGCGCTCACCGAGCAGCTGCATGACCTGCTCTCGCGCCCGTTCGCGGACATGCTCGACGCGGCCCAGCGCGCGGAGCTCGACACGATCGGACGGCGAATGGAACTGGGCGTGCAAGAGGTGCTCACCGCCCAGCGGCGCGCATCGCACGTGATCGCCGCCCAGGTCCGCACGCACGACCCCGCGCGCGACCGTCAGGTCGACGAGCTTCTGCGCGACGTCATCTCGGGACTCCAGGCCTGGACGCAGACGCGTACACCCGAGACCCCCGTCGAGCCGCTGCGCCGGTTGCCGATCGCAAGCATCGGACACCTGCGGCAGTCTCTCAGCGATGTCCGTCCGCCCGAGCCCCCGGCGCCACTCGCGGATCGTGGCGACGACGCCGTGTTCCTCGACGCGGACACCCGGGCCTGGGGCGGCCCTCGGTATGCCGAGCTGGAAGCCTACGTCGCGCGACTCGGCGACGAGTTCGACCTCGGTGAGGCGTTCCTCGGGACCGACGAAGACACGCGGCGGCCGGTCGATCTGCTCGGCCTGCTCGAGATCGCGCACCGCAACGGGATGACCGAAAGCGAGGACGTGTCGATCGTCGAGGCCCTGCGGCCCGACGGCACGACGCGGCGGTTCGCTTTCGCAGCGGTGACCGCACAGACGACGAAGAACTCTGCGATGGCGCAGGCCGCGAAGGAGCAGACGGATGAGTGACCACGAACCCACCACGGCAGAGGGCTTCATCGAGCCGGTCTCGATGGAGGAGGACCTCCCCGAGCTGTTCCCCGGCGACAGGGGCGTGCTCGATCCCGAGGTCCGCCGCACTCTCGCGCTGATCCTGCACCGCCGCTTCCTGTTGGCGGACCGCAACCGTCAGGAATGGCGCACTCTGCTCGATCACCAGACCGTGATCGAGTCGCGGCTCAACGATCTGTACATCCGTCTGATCGTCGATCACGAACACGGTCTCGCCTACAAGCAGCAGATCCGCATCGACGAGCTCGACATCCCGATCCTGCTCCGCGACACTCCGTATACGCGTTCCGAGACCCTCGTGCTCGTGCATCTGCGCACGGTGTACGAGCGCGAGAACGTCGCAGGCGAGGCGGCGCCGCGCATCGACATCGAAGACGTCGAGCAGACCGTGCTCAGCTACTTCACCGATGCCGACGGCGACATCGCGCGACGGCAGAAGGCCGTGCGCGACGCGATGCGCAAGCTGGCGAACGACGGCATCATCAGCGAGGAGACGACGGGCCGCTATCGCATCGGCCCGCTGGTCGAGGTCGTGCTGAGCGCTCAGAAGCTCACCGAGCTTCGGGACTGGCTGCGTGAGACGGCGGCCGCTCGGGCGGCAGACGCCGTGGAGGCCGAGGACACGCGGGAAGGCGTGCTGTCATGACGATGATCGAGACGCTGTTCGGACTCATCCCGCAGGGCTCTCGCGGCCAGCAGTGGTTGGCGGAAGACCTGCAGCTGGTGAACTGGGGCGGCTACGACGGCGGACCGCACCGTGTGCGATTCTCTCCCGAGGCCACACTTCTGTGCGGAGGGTCCGGATCGGGCAAATCCACGCTCATGGACGCGTACATCGCGCTCATGATGCCGCACACGACGCCGTTCAACGGCGCCTCCAACGGCGGGGTCACCGGCCGCCCGCGCGGAGACGAACAGCGCAACGTGCTGTCCTACGGACGCGGAAAGCTCGACGAGACCCGCACCGAGGAAGGCACGAAGGTGCAGGTGCTCCGCGGCGACGGTGAGGACACCTGGACCGCGATCTCGATGACGTGGCTCGACCATGACGGCGCCCGGTTCACGGCCGTGCGCGCCTGGTACATTCCCGCGGGAGCACGGGTGCTCGAAGACACCGTGCGGGTGCGGGCGACCGTGCACGGCGCCTTCGATCTCGGCTCTCTCGAGCGCGCAGCCACCCAGCGCCTGACCGACGCATCCGTGCGGACCGCCGGCCTCGATCCCGTCGGCACCGACCGGGAGTTCTCAGCCCGCCTGCACGCGGTGCTCGGCATCGGGGCGGCCGGCGCCGGATCCAACGCGATGAGTCTGCTGGCCCGTATCCAGGCCGGGCAGCAGATCACCACGGTCGACGATCTGTACAAGCGCCTCGTGCTCGAAGAACCCGAGACCATGCGCACGGCTGACGCGGTCGTCACCCACTTCGACGAGCTCGAGAGCACCCGTCAGCGCATGCTCGTCGCCCGCCAGCAGGTGGCGGCGCTCGAGCCGATCCGTGATCTCCGTCTGAAGATCGAGACCACCGCGGAGCGGATGAGCCTGATCGACGAGGTCGGCATCTTCGCCGATCCGTCTTCACTGGCTTCGCTGTGGCGAGCCGAGCGGCGGATGGCTCTGCTGCGCGACGTCGAGGAGGAGCTGCGCGACCGCAAGCTGGCGCTCGACGCGTCGATCCGCGAGAAGCGCGTCCAGGCGGATGCGGCGGATGCCGAGCACGACGGACTCCGAGACCTGCTCCGCGAACACGGCGGCGACCGCCTGGAGACCGCGCAGCGCGAGCTTCGCGGGGTCGAGCGGCGCCTGCTGGAGGCTGAGGAGGCGCGGTCGCGCCTGGACCAGGACCTCCGGATGCTCGGCGTCGATGTCTCCACGAAGGAGCAGTTCGAGGCGCTGATCGCCCGGGCGCGCGCTGCGCTCGACGATTCCGCTGCGAAGGCGCGGGCTCGTGACGACTGGGCGCAGGCGCGGAGCGCCCGCGATGCGGCGTCGGCCGAGCTGTCGCGACTCGAACGGGAGCTCGCGGCATCCACGTCGTTCACCGGCAACATCCCCGCCGATCTCTACCAGTCGCGCGCGCGTCTCGCCGAGGCCGCAGGGCTCGAAGCCCACGAGCTGCCGTTCGTGGGCGAACTCGTCGAGGTGCAGACCGAGTACGAGCCGTGGCGGGAGGCCTTCAACCTCGCACTCGGCGGGTTCGCGACCACCCTGTTGCTCGATGTCGCTTACCTAGACAGGTTCCGCGCTGCGATCGACAGTGTGCGGACGCCACGGCGCCTGAACTACCAGGGCGTGCACACCGGCATTCGGCCGGGACGCGGAGGAGCGGCCGACACCCTGCCAGGTCGTCTCGACTACAGCAGCACCCCGTTCACCGGCTGGTTGCAGCTGCGGCTTGAGGAACGGTTCGGTTTCGTCTGCGTGAACAGTGCGGAGGAGTTCGCCGCGCACGATCAGGCCGTGACGATCACCGGACAGATCTCGCGGGGTGAGCAGGGAGCGCACGGCGGTCACGGGCGCGCGAACGTGCTCGGCTTCTCGAACCAGAGCAGACTCCGCGAACTGCGGGCCGCCGTGGACGCGGCTCGTCGCGAGCTCGACCAGGCCGAGGTGCGGCTCGACGTCGCCGCGGCCGATCTTGACGGCATCGACGCGCAGCGCGCGGCCTACGCGAAGATCGTCGACGTCACGTGGGACCGGATCGATGTCGACGCGCTGAACGCCGAGCGCGAGCGCTGGCAGTCGGTCGAATCCGATGTCGCACAGGCGAATCCCGACATCGCCGGCCTGCGCGACCAGATCGACAAGGCGAAGAAGTCCATGACCCGATTGCGTGAGGAGATCGCGGCGGCGACCGTCGAGCGGAACCAGGTGGAATCGACCTGGGGTGACATCATCGACGACGTCGACGCAGCCCAGAAGCTCATCGACGAGGCAGCCGACGGTGCCCGCGCGTTCGACACCGAGCATGCCGCGTATCTCGATGACCGCTTCGCCGCGCCGAGCGGCAGCGCGGCCACAGCATCCGCTCTGCTGACCCGCTTCGACAACGCGCTGTCGAGTGCGGGCCAGCGTCTCGCCGAAGATCACTCGCGCGCCGTCGAAGCCCATCAGGAGCAGCGCGAAGGCATGCGACGGCTCATGCAGACGTTCCTGGAGCGCTGGGAGAATCCGAATCTTCTGGCAGACCCCGACCTGTACGTCGATGATTTCGAGAACATCCTCACCGCGCTCGAGACGAGCGGCCTCCACGAGCTCGAGGGGGAGTGGCGCGACAGCCTGCTGAACCTCTCCGGCAACGACCTCACGAACCTCGATTCGACGCTCGCCCGCTCGCTCCGCGAGATCCGCGAGCGCATCGAACCGATCAACCGGATCATGCAGGATCTGCCGTTCTACGACGACGATCATCGGCTGCAGATCACCACGCGAGACAGCCAGTCCGAGGCTCGCAAGCGCTTCCGGCGCGATCTGCGCGAGGTCCGAGGACTCATCGAAAACGCCTCGACCGACGCCGAGCGCGAAAACGCGTATCGCAGGATGTCTCGGCTGATCGGACACCTGCGCAGATCGGCTCCGGACTTCAACGATCTCGTCGACGTGCGCAATCACGTGCGGGTGAGCGCCGAGCGGGTGACGGCCGACACCAAGCAGCACGTGGCGCTGTACGACCACATCGGGGAGAAGTCCGGCGGCGAGTCGCAGGAGCTCATCGCGTTCATCGTCGGCGCGGCACTGCGCTACCAGCTGGGGGATGCCGGCGCCGAACGCCCTCGCTACGCACCCGTCTTCATGGACGAAGCGCTGATCAAGGCCGACGCTCACTTCACCAAGCGCGCGATCGGCGCCTGGCGCGGTCTCGGCTTCCAACTCGTGATCGGCGCGCCGAACGACAAGTACAGCGCGATCGAACCGCATGTCGACGTGGAGTACGACATCCTCAAGGACACGCAGGGACGCTCGTGGGCGAAGCTGAAAGTCGGGCTCGCAGAGGAGCCGGCACGGGCGTGAACGTCGGGTGAACTCTTCCGGTGGCCCGGAGGCGTGAGCTGTGCCGAGTGCGAGACTCGCACCATGTCCGGCGAGCTCCTCATCCTGATCCTCGTGATCGTCACCGCCATCGGCTTCGACTTCACGAACGGATTCCACGACACCGGAAACGCGATGGCGACGTCCATCGCCACCGGCGCGCTTAAGCCCAAGGCCGCCGTCACGATCGCCGCGGTACTGAACCTCGTCGGCGCGTTCCTGTCGGTCGAGGTCGCCGCGACGATCACCAAGGACGTCCTGAAGATACAGACCGAGACCGGCGGTCTCGTCGAGGGGCTCAGCGCCCAGACGGCGATGACGATCATCTTCGCGGGCCTCGTCGGCGGCATCCTCTGGAACCTCATCACGTGGCTGCTCGGGCTTCCGTCGAGCTCCTCGCATGCGCTGTTCGGAGGATTGATCGGGGCGGGCCTCGCAGGCGCGGTGACGATCAACTGGGCAGGCATCATCGGCAAGATCATCGTCCCCGCCTTCCTCTCGCCGGTCATCGCCGGAGCCGTCGCCGCCGTCGGCACCTTCCTCGTCTACGCGATCACGAAGCGCGTGGGGGAGAAGCGTCGAGAGACGGGATTCCGCTGGGGCCAGATCGGCACCGCATCGCTCGTGTCCCTCGCCCACGGCACCGGTGACGCGCAGAAGACCATGGGCGTCATCGCTCTCGCGCTCATCGCCCACGGATCCCTCACCACTCAGGGCATCGAGGACGACGGCCTTCCGGTGTGGATCATCGTCGTCTGCGGCCTCGCCATCGCCGTCGGCACCTACCTCGGGGGCTGGCGGATCATCCGCACGCTCGGCAAGGGACTCGTCGAGATCGAGTCGCCGCAGGGCATGGCGGCGGAGGCGTCGTCGGCGGCCATCATCCTCACATCGAGCTCGATGGGCATGGCACTGTCGACCACCCACGTCGCCACGGGATCGATCCTGGGCTCCGGAGTCGGCAAGCCCGGGGGAGTCGTGCGCTGGGGCGTCGCGGGACGCATGGCGGCGGCCTGGCTCATCACGATGCCCGCGGCCGGCATCGTCGGCGCGCTGTGCTACTTCATAGCGAACGGCATCGGCGGGGTCACCGGCGCGATCACGGTCTTCGCGCTCCTGATCGTCCTCTCCGCGTACATGTATCTGCGCAGCCGTCGCCAGAAGGTCGACGCCTCGAACGTGAACGCTGAGTGGGACGGCAAGGTCGTCCCCGAAGCATCGGCCGCCACCGCAGCCTGAACGCACGCGAGAGAATCGGAGTCATCATGGACATCATCTGGAGCGACATCGCCCTCGCCGCCGGCCGCGTGCTGCTCGTCGGCGCGTTGTTCGGAGCCGGGCTCCCCGCGCTGTTCGCCCTCGGGCTGCGTCTGCACGCGGCCGGCGCGGGCGATCTCGACGGCGCTGAGCGCCGGCCCGCGTTCACAGTTCTCGGATACGTGCTCTTCGCGATCGTCGTCGCCGCGGTCGTCACCGGTGTGCTCTGGATCACCCGGTCGAGCCTGCACCACTATCTCGGCATCTCGTTGTTCGGAGCCTGAGGAGATCATCATGACCGACACCGTCGTCTCGTCGATCCTCCGCTGGCTTCGCGCCGGGTATCCGGAGGGCGTGCCGCCGAAGGACTACTATCCGCTGCTCGCGTTGCTGCGCGACACCTTGAGCAACGAGGAGTTCGAGGAGATCATCTCGCGCATCGAATCGCTGGATGCCGACCCTATCCGCGTGCGGGACATCAGGGCGGCCATCGAACACGTGACCTCGGAACGCCCGGGTGACGACGACGTGCGAGCCGTCGCGGCCCGCTTGGCAGCGGTCGGATGGCCGCTCAGCGGCGGCGCACGCAAACGCGCCCAGGAGCACGCAGCCGAGATCCCGGCCGAACCCGAGAGGGCGCACGCGAATCCCGTGCAGCGCGCTCTGGCGTGGTTGCGGGCCGGTTACCCGGACGGCATCCCCGAGACCGACTACGTGCCTATCCTCGCCCTTCTTCGACGTCGTCTGAACGACGATGAGGTGCGGGAGGTCGCTGATGCGCTCATCGCGCACGACATCGAGCAGGACGGCGTCGCGTCCCGTGTCGATGCGCGGGTGCTCATGACGAAGATACTCGGTGAGCTGCCGTCCGATGACGACCTGCGCCGCGTCGAAGCCCGCCTTGCCGAGTCGGGCTGGAACCTGGTCTGAGGAGCATCCCTGCAAGCGGCGTCAGGACGCCGCACTCGTCGCCACGCACACCGGCTGCACCCATTACCAGATCGCGCTCTGACGGCCTGCGGAACAACACGGCAGCCGAGGGCGTTGATGACGTCGTGAGCATCCTCGGCAGTGTGGTGATCGGAGCAGGTCAGGCCGGTCTGTCGGCGTCGTACCACCTGAGCCGTCTCGGTATCGGTCACGTCGTCCTCGACGCCGACGACGAACCAGGCGGCGCGTGGCGGCACCGCTGGGATGCCCTGACGATGCGCGACGTGCACGGCGTGGCCGAGCTGCCTGGCGATGCTCCTCCGCCTCGCGACGCCCAGCGCGCGAACGTCGCGGTGCCGGCGTACTTCGCGGCCTACGAGAAAGCCCACCGGCTGCCGGTGGTCCGACCGGTGAGAGTCGATCGGGTCGACGACGAAGACCGCGTGCTCGTGGTGCGCGCGGGGGAGCGCACCTGGCGGGCGAAGACGATCGTGAACGCCACCGGCACCTGGACACACCCCTTCCTGCCGCACTATCCGGGAATGGAGACGTTCCTCGGAGAGCAGCTGCACACCATCGACTATCCCGGGCCCGAGCACTTCCTCGGCAAACGGGTGCTGGTCGTGGGTGGCGGCGCCTCTGCGGTGCAGTTCCTCGGCGCTCTCGCACCGATCACCGACACCCTCTGGGTCACGCGCCGCGAGCCCGTGTGGCGTGACGACGACTTCACGCCTGAGGCGGGTGCTGCGGCCGTCGCGCTCGTCGAGCAGCGGGTCTCGCGCGGCCTGCCGCCGCAAAGCGTCGTGAGCGTCACGGGCCTCATGCTCCGCCCGCAGGAGCGCGAGGCCGAGCGCCTCGGCGCGTACGCCGCCCGCCGGCCGATGTTCGAGCGCATCGAGCCGGACGGCGTGCGCTGGGCCGACGGCTCCTTCGAACGGGTCGACGTGATCCTGTGGGCCACGGGTTTCCGCCCGGCCATCGGACATCTCGCACCGCTGCATCTGCGTTCGGCAGCTGGCGGGATCCAGCTCGATCGTGGCGGACGCGGCACGACGGCCGTCGCCGACCCGCGAGTGCAGCTGGTGGGGTACGGCCCCTCGGCGAGCACGATCGGTGCGAACCGGGCGGGGCGCTCGGCGGCGAAGGGCGTGCAGCGGATGCTGACGGCGGAACTGGCCAAGACGCGCTGACGTCTGCAGGAATCGTGATCGGTAGAGGGACTCGGTCGATAACCTGAGCACATGCTCCGCATCGTGTTCCTGATCGTCTGGCTGCTGCTGTCGACGTGGCTGCTCATCTGGACGGGCGAAGGCCTGTTCGGCGTGAATCAACGGCAGTCGATACTGCCCTTCGGCGGTGAGGACACTCTCGGCGCGCCGATCATGATCGGTGTCGCCTGGGGGCTGATCCTGACCTTCGGCGGAACCATGTCGGGGCTGGGGCGTCGCAAGAGGGTGAAGGGCGAGGCGCACATCGGCGTCGGCCGCATCGTCGAGGTCTCCCGCACCGGACTCACCGTGAACGACGTGCCGCAGTACGACCTCTTCATCAGAGTCACGCCAGGCAGCGGAGACGAGTTCGTCGCCCAGCTGCGAATGCTCGTCGATGCGAGCGACTTCGCGAGCCTGCAGGTCGGTCAGCCGGTGCCGGTGCGCTACAGCCTCACGGATCAGGACACGGTCGAGCTCGCCGACTTCAGCGACCCCGCCGTGCGCGACGCGATGCTCCAGTGGCGTATCGATCGTGGTCTCATCGACCCACGGCTCGTGAAGGCCAGGACGACGGGAACGCAGGTGCCGGCATCCGTGCTCGAGATGCGGCCGACCGGTCGCAGGCTCGAAGGGCAGAGCGAGCTCGCTCTGCGGGTGCTGATGGCGCCGGAAGGCGCCGAGACCTGGGAAGCCGAGACGACCGTTTTCGCCTACCCGCAAGCCCTCTCGCACTTCCAGGTCGGCGCTCCCATCTGGGCGTTCTACCGACGAGAGGATCCGCACACCGTCGCGGTCACGATCGAGAAGGAGGACGCGCGATGAACATCCTCGACACGCTGATCTGGCTGGTGAACTTCCCGGCCTCGCACGGCTACGCCATGGTGTTCATCGCCGGATTCTCGATCCTCGGGCTCTTCGCGATGTCAGCGGCGGGATCAGCACCCGGCGGCGCGCTGCGACGCGTCCGCGAGCGTGAAGGGCTCCTGAGGGAGACGGGCCCTCAGCCGGGGCGGATCACGGGTCGGCTCCGGCGCATCGGATTCCGCGTCCTCGCCTTCCTGATGCTCGCGAACCTCGTGATCGGCATCCTCAGCCTCACCGGTGTCCCCGTCACCCGGGCGTACATCTACGAGCATGGCCAGCCGACTGCCGCGACGCGTGACGGCGACTGGGTGACCTTCACGACCGCCACCGGCGTCGAATACACCCTGGAGAGCAACTTCTTCACGCCTGCCGTGTACCCCGATCGCGACGCGTACATCCCGTCGGGGGAGCCGGTGACCGTGCGCTACCTGCCGGGCCATCCGCAGGCGTTCGTGATCGACAGCACCCAGGGCCAGCGCTGACGTCGGGATGGGAGCGTAGGGTGAGAGCATGTCCCGTGTCATCGTCTTCGGCGGCCACGGCCGCATCGCACTCCTGCTCGCGCCGCTTCTCGTCGAGCGCGGCGCCGAGGTGACCTCGGTCATCCGGAACCCCGATCATTCCGCTGACGTCGCCGCAGGCGGGGCGCAGCCCCTCGTCGCCGATGTCGAGCAGCTCGACACGGCGGCGCTCGCGGAGATCATCCGCGGCCACGACGCCGTCGTGTGGTCGGCGGGCGCCGGCGGAGGCGATCCGCAGCGCACTTACGCGGTCGACCGCGACGCCGCCATCCGCACGATGGACGCCGCAGTTCTCGCGGAAGTGCCGCGCTACGTGATGGTCTCGTGGCTCGGCTCGACGGCCGATCACGGCATCCCGGAGGACGCCGGCTTCTTCCCCTATGCCGACGCGAAGTGGGCGGCCGACGAGCACCTGCGCGGCACCGACCTCGAAGGAACGATCCTCGCTCCTGGCACGCTGACCTTCGACGAACCGACCGGCCGCATCCGCCTCGACCCCGAGGGGCGCGGTGAGGTCTCGCGCGCCGACGTCGCCGCGGTGATCGTCGAGGCGCTCGACTCACCCGCGACGATCGGACGCACCATCCGCTTCGGCAACGGCACCGACGAGAACGCGGTCCCGATCGCCGGGGCCCTGTCGAACTGATGCCCCGGCGGCGTGCCGGTGCTGTCGCGCTCGCGATGATGATCGTCGCCGGTGCGATCCTGGGCGCACCCGTTCACGAGGCGTCGGCCTCATCCGCCGAGCATGCGGCCGTCGCGGGCGAAGCCGGCGGGCCCGCGGCGCGCGCGGCCGATCTCGTCGCGAGCATGACGACAGCCGAGCAGGCCGCAAGCGTGATCATGGGACACATCCCGTCGACCGACCCCGCCGCATTGAGTGCCTACATGGCGCAGGGGTTCGGCGGATTCATCCTGATGGGCGCGAACATGCCTGCCGCGTCCGCCGATCTGCCGACGGTCACGGGCTCTCTCACCGTGGACACCTCGCTGCCTCCGCTCATCGCGATCGACCAGGAGGGCGGGATCGTCTCGCGCCTGAGCGCAGACACCTATCCGGGTTCCACGGCGTTGAAGTCGCAGCCGGCCGATGTGACCGCGGCCGCTTTCGCCGCCCGCGCCTCCCTGGTCGCGCAGGCGGGCATCTCGGTGAACTTCGGCACCGTCGCCGACGTCACCGCCGATCCGTCATCGTTCATCTTCGGCCGTGCGCTCGGCACGGATCCGCAGGCGTCAGCCGAGCGAGTGGCCGCCGCGACGGCGGCGCAGGAGCCGTTCCTCGCCTCGACGCTCAAGCACTTCCCCGGTCACGGCGCGGCTCCCGGCGACTCGCATCACGCGATCCCTTCGACGAGCGAGTCCTTCGAACAGTGGCGAACGTCGGATGCAGTGCCGTTCGCGGCCGGAGTGGACGCCGGCGCGTCGGTGCTGATGTTCGGCCACCTCACGTACACGGCCGTCGACGCCGCGCCCGCATCGCTGTCGGCCCGGTGGCACGAGATCGCCAGAGACGACCTGGGCTTCGAGGGCGTGATCGTGACCGACGACCTTGGCATGCTGCTGTCCTCCGGCATCCCCGAGTATCGCGATCCCGTCGCCGACGCGGTCGCGGCGCTTGCCGCTGGTAACGATCTGGTGCTCATGATCGCCGGGTCGACTCCTGATACGGCGGGGCAGATGGCGGCGGGGATCGTCGCGGCGATCGAGAACGGCTCCCTCCCGCCCGAACGTCTCGCCGATGCGGCGACGCGCGTCCTCACACTGCGGCTGAGTCTCTCCGCGGCGAGCGCGGACTGGGCGCTGTGCTCTACGTGCGAACCGGCGAGCTGAGCCAGGCGCCGAGCAGGGCCCCGCGCAGCACCGCACCGCGTTCGGCGAATCCACGCTGCTGTCGCACGTACTCGGCCTTGCCCTCCGGAGTCTCGATGCGAACGGGCACGACGTCCCAGCCTGAGAGATCGTAAGGAGCCGCCTGCATGTCGAGAAGCCGGATGTCGCGCGCCAGCTCGAACGCGTCGAGCAGCAGTTCGCCCGGGATCAGCGGGCCGAGCTTCATCGCCCACTTGTACAGGTCCATTCCGGCGTGCAGACAACCCGGCTGTTCGAACAGTGGCTGATCGTCTCGCGTGAGAGGACTCCGGTTGCGGGGGACGGCGTCGGGGGTGAAGAAGCGGAACGCGTCGAAGTGCGTGCAGCGGAGATCGTGGCTCTCGACGACGGCGTCGGTCGCGTCCTGGCCCAGCCGCAGGGGCACCGGATGCCGATGTTCGTCCTGGCGGTAGACCATGGCCCATTCGTGCAGGCCGAAGCAGCCGAACTGACCCGGTCGGGAGGCGGTGCGCCGCAGCATCCGCTCGATGAGGCCCGCGAGTTCGGGTTTGTCGGCGGCGAAGACGTCGGCATCGGGGGTGACGTCGTCGCCGCTCGAGGAGTACCAGCGCCAGGCGGTGCGCTCCGGAGCGTCCTTCAGGGTGACGCCCGCCCCCGGATGCCAGCGGCGCAGCTGCGCCGGCTTGTACGCGTAATACGTGAAGAGGAAGTCCCACACCGGATGCTTCTCGCGGCGGGACGCCCGTGCGCGGTGCTCTGCGGTGAGAGCATCCGCGCGCTCCTGATGGGCCTGCGCGCGCGCCGTCCAGTCGGCACGGGAGAGGATCATGTCAGTGCAGGATGCCGGCGTCGCCGAGCAGGTCACGGAGACCGGCACCGTCCTCAGCGCTCACCCAGGGGGCGGCGTGCTCGGCGTGCTCCTCCTGGTCGGCGCGGCCGCCGGCCAGCACCGCCTCGGCGGGGAGCAGCCGTCGGATCGCGACCGCGGCGACCGAGTCGGGATGCTCTGCCATGAACTCGGAGTAGATGGCCTCGTCGTGCTGGCCGTCGTCGCCGATGAGCAGCCAGTGCACGTGCGGGAACTCTGCCGCGAGCCGGCGGAGGTTGGTGAGCTTGTGCTCGCGGCCGCTGCGGAACCAGCGATCGTGCGTGGGCCCCCAGTCGGTGAGGAGCATCGATCCGTTCGGGAAGAGGTGGCGGCCGAGGAAGCGCTTGAGAGTCGGGGCCACGTTCCAGGCGCCGGTGGAGAGGTACACCATCGGGGCGCCGGGATGCTGGCGCAGCAGCTGATCCAGGAGCACCGCCATGCCGGGGACGGGGAGGCGTGCGTGCTCGTCGACCACAAAGGAGTTCCATGCCGCGATGAACGGTCGGGGGAGCGCGGTGACCATCACGGTGTCGTCGACATCGCAGACGATGCCGAATGAGGTCTTCTCCGCCACGATGAAAGCCGTCGCTTCGACCGGCGTCTGGCCCTCGACCGAGACGGTGAATGTCTGCCAGCCCGGAGCGAGGTCGGCGTCGATCACGGCGTCGATCACACCGCCGCGATCGGCCACGACATGATGGGCCGTCTCGCCGATCCGCACGGTGACCTTCGCGAAGCTCACCGGGATGCCGACGAAGCTGCGCCAGCCGCGCACACTCGCGGGTTCGCCGGACTCTGTGCTCCGCTGCGGGGGCACGATCAGAACGCGGCCGACCACGCGGACCCAGCCGGGACCGCCGTAACCGGGGAAGGGCACGATCGTCGCGGCGCGGCCCCGACGGCGCGCTCGACCCTCACGCCATACGTGGAGGCGGTGTTCGAGTCGGGCGAACCAGTGGATTCTGGCGGCCGAAGGGGATGAGGCCATTGCCTCAGTCTTTCACGTCGGTGCCGGCTTCCGCGTCGTCGGAGTCGAGATGGCGTCGCTCCATACGGGCGATGACCTTCTTGCTGAGCAGGACGAGCAGCAGGAAGACGATGATGATGCCCACGAAGATGTAGCCGGCGAAGTGCACCTGATCGGCCAGCTCGTCGAAGCTGCCGACGGCGAGAGAGGTGATGCTGACGTACGCCGTCGCCCAGACCAGGCACGCCGGAGCCGTCCACGCGAGGAATCGCCGATACGAGTAGTGGCTCATCCCCACCGTGAGGGGGACCAGCGAGTGCAGCACGGGCAGGAACCGCGAGAGGAAGATGGCGATGCCTCCGCGGCGCGCGAGATAGCGCTCGGCCCGCACCCAGTTGTGCTCGCCGACGCGCCGGCCGACCCACGACGCCCGGATGTGCGGGCCGATCCACCGGCCGAGGCCGAACCCGATGCTCTCGCCGATCAGTGCGCCGACGACGACCGCGATCACCATGGCGATGCCCTGCAGAGCGCTGGTGATGCCGATCGAGGCGACCAGGACGACGGTGTCCCCCGGGAAGACGAGTCCGATCAGGATGCTCGTCTCCAGCATGACGGCGAGTCCGGCGAGCAGCGTGCGCGCAAGGGGATCGATCGACCGCATGAACTCGATCAGCCAGGGCACGAAGTCATTCACGCCACGAGACTACGCCGGGCGGCGCGATCTAGGCTGGAATGGTGCCCGAACCTCTGTCCGTCCGCGCTGTGACCGCACAGGTCGATCCGGCCGCGTTCTTCCTCTCCCTCGAGGCGATCTCGCCGGACGTGTTCTGGCTCGACGTCGGAGCGGGCGCCCGTGAGGGATGGAGCTTCATCGGCACCGGCGCGGTCGACCACCTGCCCGTCGACATGCGCATCGAGGGATCGGACGCGTCAGAGATCCCGTTCTCTGGTGGGTGGGTGGGCTGGTGCGACTACGAGACCGGTGCCCGAAACGCGGGAGCGCCCGCAGCGGAAGCCTTCGGCAGCGCCTGGCTGCGTGCCACGAGGATCGCGGCGTTCGACCATTCGACGGGGGAGACGTGGGCGATCGCGGCCACAGCCGATCTCGACGACTGGGCGGAGTCGCTCTGCATGCCTCTGCGACCGGCATCCGTTCCGCCCGTCCCGACCGCGCCCGCCGTCTCCGCACGTCACACCCCCGCCGAATACGCGACGCTGATCGAGGAGTGCCGTCAGCTGATCCGCGCCGGCATCGCATATCAGCTGTGCCTGACGACCCGGTTCACCGTACCTGGAGCGCACGACGCGGTCGCGGCGTATCTCCGATTGCGTGACGCCACCCCCGCGCACCACGGCGGCTTCATCCGCATCGGCGGCCGCGCGCTGCTCAGCGCGAGTCCCGAGCAGTTCCTGCATGTCGAAGAGGGAGTGATCCGCACGAAGCCGATCAAGGGCACCCGCCCCAGAGGTGCGGACGCCGAGTCGGATGCCGCGCTCGCCGCGGAGCTGCAGGCGGATCCCAAAGAGCGCGCCGAGAACGTGATGATCGTCGACCTCATGCGCAACGATCTCTCGCGGGTGTGCGATCCGGGCACCATCCGCGTCGACGGCCTGTGGGAGGTCGAGAGCTACCCCGCGGTGCACCAGCTGGTCAGCACGGTGAGCGGCAGAGCGTCGGAAGGGACGACCGTGGGGATGCTGCTCGAGGCGACGTTCCCGGCCGGAAGCATGACAGGGGCGCCCAAGCTGTCGGCCATGACGCGTCTGCACGCGCTCGAGGGAGGTCCGCGCGGCGTCTATGCGGGATGCTTCGGCTACGTCGGCCACGACGGCGGCATCGACCTCGCCATGGTGATCCGGAGCATCGTGATCGATGCCGGGCAGGCCGTAGTGGGTGCGGGCGGGGGGATCACCTGGCGCTCGGTCGCAGCATCCGAAGTCGCCGAGGTCGCCACCAAGGCCCGTGCGCCCCTGGCCGCACTCGGGGCCGGAATGCCTGCGCACTGGGGTTCGGATATCCTGAACTGATCCCGCTTTTTCCGTCAGATTGGTTGTGCGTTCGTTGTCTGAGACCTTCTCCACTGCTCCCGCCGAAGAAGAGGCACCCTCGGCGCACGCCATTCAGGCCAAGTGGCAGAAGTACTGGGCCGACAACGAGACCTTCGTCACCGGCGGCCAGGACGACAAGCGCCCGCGGCGCTACGTGCTCGCGATGTTCCCCTACCCCTCCGGCGACCTGCACATGGGGCACGCCGAGAACTACCTGTACTCCGACATCGTGGCGCGCTTCTGGCGCCACCGCGGACACAACGTCCTGAACCCGATCGGGTGGGACTCGTTCGGCCTGCCGGCCGAGAACGCGGCCATCCGCCGTGGTGCTGACCCGCGTGAGTGGACCTACCAGAACATCGATCAGCAGAAGGCGGGCTTCCGCGCCTACGGTGTCTCGTTCGACTGGACGCGGGTTCTGCACACCTCCGACCCCGAGTACTACCGCTGGAACCAGTGGCTGTTCCTCAAGCTCTACGAGCGCGGTCTGGCGTACCGCAAGAAGAGCCCGGTGAACTGGTGCCCCAACGACCAGACCGTGCTCGCGAACGAGCAGGTCGTCGACGGGCGCTGCGAGCGCTGCGGTGCCGAGGTCATCAAGAAGAAGCTGACCCAGTGGTACTTCCGCATCACCGACTACGCCGACCGTCTGCTCGACGACCTGAACCAGCTCGAGGGCTTCTGGCCGTCGAAGGTGCTGCAGATGCAGCGCAACTGGATCGGTCGCTCCATCGGCGCCGACGTCGACTTCCGCATCGAGGGTCGCGACGAGCCCGTCACGGTCTTCTCGACCCGCCCCGACACGCTGCACGGCGCGACCTTCTTCGTCGTCGCCCCCGACGGCGAGCTCGCAGCCGAACTGGCCGCCGACGCGCCCGTCGAGGTGCGCGAGCGCTTCCAGTCATACCTGGCCGACGTGCAGAAGACGACCGACATCGACCGCCAGGCCACCGACCGCCCGAAGACCGGCGTGTTCCTCGAGCGTTACGCGATCAACCCGGTCAGCGGCGAGAAGCTGCCGATCTGGGCCGCCGACTACGTGCTGGCCGACTACGGTCACGGCGCGGTCATGGCCGTGCCCGCGCACGACCAGCGCGACCTCGACTTCGCCCGCGCGTTCGACCTGCCGGTCAAGGTCGTCGTCGACACGACGGCGCCGATCACCGGCGCCATGCCCGTGATCGAGGTCGACGACGAGGGCGTGCCGATCGACACCGGCGCTGCGCTGGACGAGCAGAACCCGGCGTCCACGGGCATCGCGCTGACCGGCGAGGGCCGGATGATCAACTCCGGGCCGCTGAACGGCCTGTCGAAGCGCAACGCGATCGCCCGCGCGATCGAGCAGCTCGAGGCATCCGGCACCGGCCGTGCGGCGAAGAACTACCGTCTGCGCGACTGGCTGATCTCCCGCCAGCGCTTCTGGGGCACCCCGATCCCGATGCTGCACACCGACGACGGCCGGATCATCCCCGTGCCGGAGGACCAGCTCCCGGTGAAGCTGCCCAGCATCGAGGGTCTCGACCTGTCGCCCAAGGGCGCATCGCCCCTGGGTGCGGCCGAGGGCTGGGTGCGCACGGTCGACCCCGAGACCGGTGACCCTGTGCTGCGCGACCCCGACACCATGGACACGTTCGTCGACAGCTCGTGGTACTTCCTGCGCTTCCTGTCTCCGACCAGCGACGCCGTCGCGTTCGACCCGAAGGAAGCGGCGCGCTGGGCGCCCGTCGACTCGTACATCGGCGGCGTCGAGCACGCGATCCTGCACCTGCTGTACGCCCGGTTCATCACCAAGGTCCTGTTCGACATGGGGCTGATCGACTTCACCGAGCCGTTCTCCAACCTCATCAACCAGGGCATGGTCATCCTCAACGGCACGAAGATGTCGAAGAGCAAGGGCAACCTGGTGCTGTTCCAGGAGGAGCTCGACGCGCATGGCGCCGACGCACTGCGCGTGGGACTCGCCTTCGCCGGCCCCGTGGAAGACGACAAGGACTGGGCCGACGTCTCGACCACCGGTGCCCAGAAGTTCCTTGCGCGCGCGATGCGCATCGCCGGCGAGGTGTCGAGCCCCGTCGACGTCGTCTTCGACGGCGGAGATGCCGCACTGCGTCGTGCGACGCACAAACTGCTGTCCGAGGCGCCGGCGCTGGTCGAGCAGACGAAATTCAACGTGCTGGTCGCCCGCCTGATGGAACTCGTGAACATCACACGCAAGACGATCGACGGATCGGCCGGCTCGGCGGACCCCGCCGTGCGCGAGGCTGCCGAGACGATCGCCGTGATGCTCGACCTCATCGCCCCGCACACCGCGGAGGAGATGTGGGAGATCCTGGGTCACGAGCCGTCGGTCGGCCTCGTGACGTGGCGATCGGCGGATCCGGCACTCCTCGTCGAAGACAAGATCACGGCCGTCGTGCAGGTGGGCGGCAAGGTCCGCGCACAGCTCGAGGTGCCGGCGCGCATCGGCGAGGCTGAGCTCGAGGCTCTCGCCCGCGCCGACGAGCGCGTGATCCGCTCGATCGGCGACAAGGAGATCGTCAAGGTCGTGGTCCGGGCGCCGAAGATCGTCAGTTTCGTCGTCAAGGGCTAGTCCTTCTGCACGGAACCGTCACTTCTCCGAGTTCTCCACGGGACGCGGATCTGAGGCTCCGAGGGACCGCGGCCCGCGCTTAACGTGGGCGGATGCCCGACTCGCAGCCGCCGCTCGCGCCGCCCCGCAAGCTGCGGCTGAGCGTCGGCGCCGCGGTCGTGCTCGGCCTTGTCGTGCTCTCCGCCGCGGTCGGTCTCGGGATCATGCGGGGCCAGGCTGCGCCCACCGAGACGGTGCCGCTGACCGAGTCGACGGCGACTGCCACAGGAGAGCTGTACGTCCACATCCTCGGTGCCGTGCACGCGCCGGGCCTCTACGTGCTCGAACTCGACGCCAGGCTCGTCGACGCGGTGGCCGCGGCGGGCGGCACCACCGACGACGCCGATCTCACCGGCGTCAATCTGGCACGGACTCTCACCGACGGCGAGCAGATCATCGTTCCGACGAGCGGGGCCGGCCAGGCGGGAGCACCCGTGGAGTCTCCCGGGGATACCCGGATCGACCTGAACACGGCGGATCAAACGGCGCTCGAGACCCTTCCGCGCATCGGACCCGCCTTGGCCGAGCGGATCATCGCCTGGCGTGACGAGAACGGCCGGTTCGCCTCGGTCGACGATCTGCTGGCCGTACCGGGGATCGGCGAGAAGCTGCTCGAAGGCATCCGCGACGGGGTGCGGGTATGAGGCGCGACCTGCGCCTGCTTCCATTGGCCGGCACCGTATGGGCGGTGGCGCTGCTGTGCGTGTTCGTCCCCGCAGCCGCCGTCTGGGCCGTCGGCGCGGGCATCGTCGCCGCGGTCGCCGCGCTGGCGGTCTGGCGCCGCCGAGGCGCTCTCACCGTCGTCGTCCTCGCCTCTGGCGCCGCCGTGGCGCTGTCGGCGGCGCTCGCGCTGCCGGGCCGCGCCGAGGCGACGGCATGGGGCGGGCGGATCGTCGAAGCGACGGCCGAGATCACATCTTCCGCGTCGATCGGGCAGGACGGGCGGTTGTGGTTCGACGCACAGCTCACCGGCATCGGGTCGCCTGGCGGTGTCGCCCATGCCGCCGCCCCCATCCGCGTCGGCGTCGACTTCGGCGAGGGCTTCGACATGGGCGCGGGCATCAGGATCACGGGACAGGCTGCGCAGACGGATGCCGGGGAACGATCGGCGATCGTGGTGTTCGCGAGCGCAGCCGAGGTCGAGCGGACGGCGAGCGGCGTGTTCGCTCTCGCGGCGGAGCTGAAGGGCGACTTCGTGTCGCGATCGACGGCTCTTCCCGAACCGGGAGCAGGACTACTGCCCGGTCTGGCGATCGGTGACACGCGAGCCGTGACCGCAGACCTGAACGATGACATGCGTGCGAGCGGTCTGAGCCATCTCACTGCCGTCTCCGGCGCCAACTGCGCGATCGTCGTCGGTGCGATGTTCGGGTTGGTGGCTCTGTGCGGCGGCGGCCGACGCCTGCGCGTGGCGATCGCGGTCGCGGCTCTTGCCGGCTTCGTCGTGCTCGTGACGCCGGAGCCGAGCGTGATCAGAGCGGCGGTGATGGCGGGCGTGGCGATGCTGTCGGTGCTGCTCGGGAGGCCGAGCGCCGGCGCGGGGATGCTCGCACTGTGCGCCGCCGGCATCCTGATCGTCGATCCCTGGTTCTCATCGACGCCCGGATTCGCGCTGTCTGTCGTCGCGTCGGGAGCGCTCATCCTGCTCGCCCCGCCGCTCGCCCACGGCATGGAGCGGTGGATGCCGCGGCTGGTCGCCCTCGCGGTCGCCGTGCCGCTCGCGGCGCAGCTGGCATGCGGGCCGATCATCGCCCTGTTCGCCGAACAGCAGTCGCTGGTCGGCGTCGCAGCGAACATGATCGCCGACCCCGCGGCGCCGATCGCGACCGTGATCGGACTGCTCGCGTGCCTGGCCGCGCCCATCCCGCCGCTCGCCGATCTGCTCGCGGCATCGGCATGGCTTCCCGCCGCCTGGATCGCGACCACGGCGACGGTGAGCGCCGAGCTTCCCTTGGCCGAGCTGTCCCTGATCCCGGGGATCGGCAGCGCCCTGCTCGTCGCAGCGGTCAGCGCGGCGTTCGCCGTGGTGCTGATCAGGCCGGGCGGCGGCGAGGTGCTGATCACGCCCCTGCGGTGGGTACGCGGAGCGTCGGCTGCGGTGCTCGTCGTGGTGTTCTCCCTCGGAACATCGCACGTGCTGCTCGCCGGTCCGCTCGCGACCGCGACGAGCCCGGACGGGTGGTCCATCGCCGCATGCGACGTCGGGCAGGGCGATGCGCTGGTTGTGCGATCAGAGGGAGAAGTCGCCCTTGTCGACACCGGTCCGGAGCCTGGCCCGCTCGAGGACTGTCTCCGTGCGCTCGGCATCGATCGCGTCGACCTGCTCGTGCTGACCCACTTCGACCTCGATCACGTCGGCGGCGTCGACGCGGTGCAGGGACGCGTCGGTCAGGTGCTGCACGGTCCGCCCGGCGAGGAGCAGGACGAGCAGATGCTGGCGCGTCTCGTCGCCGGAGGAGCGGAGCCGGTCGACGCGTCCGCGGGGCTCTCCGGGACGCTGGGCGGAGCCTCATGGAAGGTGCTCTGGCCTCAGCGAGGTTCAGCGATCTTCCCGCCGGGGAACGACTCGAGCGTCGTCATGCTCTTCGAGGGCGGCGGAGTGCCGAAGTCCCTGTACCTCGGTGATCTGTCGGCGCAAGCGCAACGGATGCTGTTGCGCACCGCCCATCTCGGCAACGGGTTCGCCGTCGTCAAGGTCGCGCACCACGGGAGCGCCGATCAGGACCCGGGACTGTACGAGACTCTCCGCCCGTCCGTCGCAGTGATCAGCGTCGGCGAAGGCAACGACTACGGCCATCCCCGCGACGAGATTCTCGCCGTGCTCGACGCGCTGGGCGCTCACGTGCTGCGCACGGATCAGCAGGGGCGCGTGCTCCTCGGGATGGAGGGCGGAGAGCTCGAAGTGTGGACGGATAGGGGAGGATGACCCGCTCGAGCGGAGATGTCCTTCTGCTTCGGATCGTTCGGAGGCCGTTTCCGTGAGACACGTCTTCGCCTATCCCAAGGACGTGTCATTCGGTTCCGTCGGTCTCGGGTTCTTGGGCATCTCGACGCCGCACTGTGCGCCGAGCTGTGAGTGGGATCTTCTCGGTCTGAACTTCCGCGGGTTCATGATCGCCGCCGGGCTCATCCAGGTCATCAGCATGGTTCTCATCGTGCTGATGCGACGACGACGGCAGGTGCGGTTGGTGCCGGTCTTCGGCATCGCTCTCACCCTGATCCTGTGTGCACTCTCAGCGGTCATCGCTTACAAGGCGATGCTGTTCTTCTGAACGCCGCCGCTTCAGTCCGGAGCCTGCGGCGGTCCATCGGAGACAGCCCGCTCGGGTGAGTCTGTCGGCGGCCCCCGGTAGGCTGAGATCATGGCAGCTTCGCGTACTCCGGCACGAGGAACCGCGAAGGCGGCGAAGATCCCGCAGGTGTCATGGCGTGATCCGCGCCCGGCATCCGTCGTCCTGGTCTTCGGGCCCGAAGAGGTCTGCGCCGAGCGCGCGATCGCCGGGGTCCGCGACTATCTGCGCGCCGAAGACCCGGCGCTCGAAGTCAGCGACGTCCGTGCCGACGACTACGCCCCCGGCACCCTGCTGTCGATGACGTCTCCGTCGCTGTTCGGCGAGCCCCGTCTGGTGCGGGTCTCGGGCGTCGAGAAATGCTCCGACGCCTTCCTGCAGGAGGCGGTCTCCTATCTCGACCACCCGCAGGAAGGGGCGACGGTGGTGCTGCGGCACACCGGAGCCAGCGTCCGCGGCAAGAAGCTCCTCGACGCGCTGCGAGCCGGAACAGGTGCCGGCATCGAGATCGCGGTGCCGGCCATCAAGCGCGACAGTGACCGTGCCGACTTCGCTGCGGGGGAGTTCAAGGCGGCCAAGAAGCGCATCGCGCCGCAGGCGCTCCGGGCACTCGTCTCAGCTTTCGCCGATGATCTCACCGAACTCGCCGCCGCGTGCCAGCAGCTCATCGGTGACGTCGAGGGCGACGTCACCGAAGAGGTCGTCACCAAGTACTACGGCGGCCGGGTGGAAGTCTCGGCGTTCGTCGTCGCCGACACCGCCATCGCCGGCAGATACGGTGAGGCGCTCATCGCCCTCCGCCACGCCCTTTCCTCCGGAGCCGACCCGGTTCCCATGGTCGCGGCTTTCGCCATGAAACTGCGCACGATGGCCCGCGTCGCCGGCAACCGGGAGCCCAGCCGCCAGCTCGCGCAGCGCCTCGGCATGAAGGACTGGCAGGTCGACCGCGCCCGCCGCGATCTGGCGGGCTGGAACGAGCGCTCTCTGGGCATGGCGATCCAGGCCACGGCCAGAGCGGATGCCGAGGTGAAGGGCGCCGCACGCGACCCGATCTTCGCGCTGGAGCGCATGGTGACCGTGATCGCGACACGTCAGCCGTTCGGAGAAGACGCATGAGACTTCTGCTCGTCCGCCACGGACAGACGCCCAGCAACGTCGTCGGCGCGCTCGACACGGGCAGACCCGGCCCCGGCCTCACGGCGCTCGGACAGTCCCAGGCCGAGGCGATCCCTGGTGCCCTCGCCGACCAGGCAGTCGACGCGATCTACGCCTCCCCGCTGATCCGCACGCAGCTCACAGCGGCACCGCTCGCAGGCGCCCGTGGTCTCGACATCGAGGTCCTCGAAGGGCTCGAGGAGATCGTGGCGGGGCGCTGGGAGATGCACAACGACATGGAGGCGGTGCGCGCCTACATGGAGACGGCGAGCCGCTGGGCGGTCGGTGACCTCGACGCCGTCATCGATGGAGGCGAGTCGGGTCACGAGTTCTTCGACCGCTACGACAATGCGATCGCGAAGGTCGCGGCGGCGAATCCTGCTGCGACAGCCGTCGTCGTCAGCCACGGCGCGGCGATCCGCGTGTGGGCCGCCGCGCGCATCGCCGGCGTCGATCTGTCGGAGGCGGCGAAGTGGCGCATCTACAACACCGGGATGTGCGAGCTCCACGGAGACCCGCAGAACGGCTGGCAGCTCGTGCGCTGGGTCCGGGAACCGCTCGGCGGCGTCGAGCTCGAAGACGCACGCGCCCTCGATGTCGATCCACCGGCGCTGCGCCCTGCTCGCTGACAACTGCTCTTCGCCCTGCTCGCTGGCTCGTCCGCAGCATCCGTCACGTATACGGCCAGTGCGTTCGTCGGCCCGCCCGCGGCACCCGTCCTGCTTTCAACCGGTCCCGTCCGCAGGCGCAGATTTTGTCTGCATGCCGAAAACACGGATCTCGGCGTGCAGACGGGATCTCACCCTGCAGACGGGACGGACAACGAAAAAGCCCGCCTCGGAGGAGGCGGGCTTTTCATGAACGACGGCAGCTCAGAGAGCGGCGACCTGCTTGGCGATGGCCGACTTGCGGTTCGCTGCCTGGTTCTGGTGGATGACACCCTTGCTGACGGCCTTGTCGAGCTTGCGGGCCGCGGTCTTCAGCGCTGCCTCAGCAGCAGCCTTGTCTCCAGTGGCGACGGCGGCGCGGGCGGCGCGGACGTGCGTCTTCAGCTCGCTCTTCACGGCCTTGTTGCGCTCGTGAGCCTTCTCGTTGGTCTTGTTGCGCTTGATCTGCGACTTGATGTTTGCCACGTGTGGACGCTTTCTGTACAGGAGTTGTTTCGGAATGCCGGCTGGAGAAGAGGGCTCCTGCACGACGGTCGTGAGGGAAGAACCCACACGCAAGCCAAGAACCAAGCTTACCAGCATCCGTCCCGATCTCCCTAAATGGGGGCTGATCGCGAAACTCGGTCGCGCAGAACGTGGAACCGGGTGCAGAATCATCCCTAACCCGACATCGACGTCAAGGAACGTGCATGACACTCGCCCTCCCGCCCGGATTCCGTTTCTCGGCCGCCACATCCGCATTCCAGATCGAAGGATCCCGAGACGTAGACGGGAGAGGACGCTCCATCTGGGACGACTTCCTCGAGGCTCCTGGTGCGATCGTCGACGGCTCCACGGCCGACCCCGCGTGCGACAGCTACCGGCATCCGGAGTCCGATGTCGCCTTGGCCGCAGGGCTCGGGCTCGACCGCTACCGATTCTCGATCCAGTGGGCGCGAATCCAGCCCGAGGGGAGAGGCCGGGGCAACCTCGTGGCGCTCGATCACTACTCCCGCGTGGTCGATCTGCTTCTCGACGCCGGGGTGACGCCCTTCCCGACCCTGTACCACTGGGAGATGCCCGTCGCCGTCGAAGCCGACGGGGGTTGGCTGAACCGCGACACCGCGGCGCGATTCGCCGAGTACGCGGCTCTCGTCGTCGAGCGCCTGGGCGACCGCGTCTCGCACTGGTACACGTTGAACGAGCCGGCCATGACGACCCTGCAGGGCTATGCGACGGGAGCTCTCGCTCCCGGCAGGCAACTCCTCTTCGGTGCCTTGCCGACCGTGCACCATCAACTGCTCGCACATGCTGCCGCGTTCGAAGCGCTGAGGGCCGGCGGAGCGCAGCAGATCGGTCTTGTGAACAACCACACCTGGGTGCTGCCTCTGCACGACACCGACGCAGACCGCGCAGCCGCGCACATGTACGACATGATCCACAACCGCGTCTTCAGCGAGCCGCTGCTCGACGGCATGTACCCCGACCTGGAAAGCCTGGGATTCCCGCCGATGCCCGTACAGGCCGATGACATGGCACGCATCCGGGCATCGCTCGACTTCTACGGCATCAACTTCTACAACCCGACGACCGTGACCTCCGCGGCCCCCGACAGTCCGATCCCGTTCGGCATCGTGCCCACGCCGGGGGTGCCGGTCACCGGCTTCGGTGCGGAATGGCCGATCATGCCGAGCGCTCTGCGCGATCTGCTCGTCGATCTGAAGAGGAGGCATCCGCAGCTGCCCCCCGTGATCATCGGCGAGAACGGCGCATCGTTCCCCGAGCCGGCGACCGCCGGCCGTGTCGATGACCAGAACCGCATCGACTACCTCACCGGCCATCTGGCCGCCGTGGCCGAGGCGATCGAGGCGGGCGTCGACGTCGAGGAGTACACGGTGTGGTCGCTGCTCGACAACTGGGAATGGGCCGACGGATACACCCAGCGGTTCGGGCTGGTGCACGTCGACTTCGAGACGGGTGAGCGAACTCCCAAGGCCTCTTACGACTGGTACCGCGATCTGATCGCCCAGCACCGCGAGGAGGACGCGCGATGAGCTCATCGACGAAGGTCGGCTCCGGCTGGATGACCCTGTTCACACTCGCCTGGCTGGCGATCTGGACCGTGCAGCTCACTCCCGTGCAGCTGCTGCTGCCCCTGCAACTGGACACTCCGGAAGACGACTGGATCACGGGAGTGGTGTCTTCGGGCCTGGTGCTCGGCATCGGCGGCCTCGCGGGCATCATCGCCGGGCCCGTCGCCGGAGCGCTCTCGGACCGCGCAGGCGTGGGCCGTCGCCGTCGCCGGCCGTGGGCACTGGGTGCGGTCTGGCTGACGGCGGTATGCCTCGCTCTCACGGGGTACACCTCGGGGCCGTGGGCGGTAGGAGCCGCGTGGGTCGGCGTCTCGATCGGCGTGGCCGTCTCCTCGGCCGCCTTCACAGCGATGATCGCCGATCAGCTGCCGCCCAGGCAGCGGGGCGCCGCATCCGCCGCGGTCGGGTCGAGTCAGGCCGTGGGCATCGTTCTCGGAGTCGGACTGGTCGTGCTTCTCGGCCTCGACATCACCACGGGCTACTGGCTGCTAGCCGCGATCATCGGCGTGGTCGGCACGGCGGCGGCGCTGGCACTGCCCGACCCGCTCGCCGCTCAGGCGGAGCTGCCCGATCGTCGCCGCAGCATCCTGCTGAGCTCACTGCGCGACCGCGATTTCGCGTGGATGCTCTCCGGCCGCCTGGTCGCGAACATCGGCAACGCCCTCGGCACCGCGCTGTTCCTGTTCTTCCTGCTGCACGGACTGAACCAGCCGAACGCCGAAGCACAGGACAACCTGTTGCTGCTGATCGTCGTCTACACGGTGTTCGTGGTCCTCGCCTCTGTGCTCACGGGACTCATCTCCGACCGCACGGGTGACCGCCGCGGCCTGACCGTGATCGCGGCGTTCGTGCAGGCGGCGTCCGGTCTCGTCATCGCCCTGGTGCCGACCTTCGAGGCGACCATGGTGGCGGCCGCCCTCATGGGCCTCGGCTACGGCGCGTTCTCGACCGTCGGCCTGGCCTTCGCCGCCGATCTGCTGCCCGACGAGCAGGACCATGCCCGCGATCTCGGCATCGTGAACGTGACCGCGGCGCTGGGGCAGCTCATCGGCCCGATGCTCGGTGCGGGTCTCGTCGCGATGGTCGGAGGGTTCTGGCTCGTGTTCATCGCAGCGGCCGTGCTGTCGGTCATCGGCGGACTGCTCACCGCGGTGGCGAAGCCGAAGAACCGGCAGCCTCGACCGTCGCGATCGCGAGCCGCAGCACCGCGTTGAACACGCGCGGTCGCATGGTCGTGACGAGATGGGTGGTCCGCGGCACGACGACGAGTTCGGCGTGCGGAGCGAGACGGCGGAAGAGGGATTCGTTCAGGCGCAGCTGATCGAACTGGCCGTTCACGAACCACAGGGGAATCGTGATGCGCTGCAGAGCGGTCGCGATGTCGATGCCGGAGAGCGTGCGCAGCGCACGATCCTGCATGTCGAGGGCGTAGCCGCCGGCGGCGTAGTCGCCGCGGGTCTCGAGTGGGATCGTCGCACTGAGGATGCGCTCGGTGAGCCACATGCCGCGGTCGGGCAGTGCGTTGACCGCCCCTGCGATCACGCGGTAGGCAGCGAGGCCTGCGCCGCGGGGGAGCGCGGTGCAGGATGCCGCGATCAGACCGGCGATGGGGGGACGCTGCCTGCCTCCGGCGTAAGCGAGGGTCAGGAGCCCGCCCATCGAGTGCCCCACGAGCAGCACAGGGCCTCTCTCTCCGGCGTCACGCACCGCCGCATCGATCGTGTGCAGCGCCTCGTGCAGCGTGAAGTCCTCGTGCATGCGGGTGCCGTGCCCTGGCAGATCGATCGCGGTCGCCGGAGCGCCGATCGATTCAAGAAAGGCGAGCTGCGAGCGCCACATGGTGGCGGAGGTGCGGATGCCGTGCACGAGGACGATCTGGACGGTCACGGACTCAGCCTAGAACGCAGCGGGCACGAAAGAGGCGGGGCCGGTGGATGAACCACCGACCCCGCCTCCTGTTCGATTCGGAAGAGTTACTTCTCCCAGCCGAGGTCCTCGACCGGCGTGACGCCGAAGAGGTCCAGACCCACGTAGGGCTCCGGCGTGAGGTTCGCGAGACCCTTCTGGGCGACGTAGACCGACGGGCCGTTGTAGAGCGGGATGACGCCCCACGTCTGCTCGATGATCTTCGGCTCGAGCTTCATGGCAGCCGCGGTCCAGCTCTCAGCGTCCTTCTGCGACTCGACGTCGTCGGCGATCATCTTGTCGATGTCGGCCGTGCCGGTGCCCGAGAGGTTCAGACCGCTGTCGGAGCAGTAGATCTGGCACATCCACGCCGGTCCGAACGGGTCGGAGTCGGTGAAGCGGAGTCCGAAGATGTCCCAGTTCTTCGACGTGAAGTCGTCGGAGAAGTCGGCCGATGCACGGACCTCGATCTGGAGGTCGATGCCGAGCTCCTTCTCCTGGGCCTGCAGCGACTTCGCGAGAGCCTCCTGGACGGGGCTGTTGCTGAAGATCGGGTAGACGACCGAGAACTTCACGCCGTCCTTCTCGCGGATGCCGTCTTCGCCTTCCTTCCAGCCTGCCTCGTCGAGGAGCTTCTTGGCGGCGTCGACATCGTTCTTCAGACCGGCCTCACCGAATGCGTCGATCCAGCCATCCTGGAACGAGTACATGTTCAGCGAGCCGGCGGCCTTCTCTTCGTAGCCGAGGCCCTTCCACGCGATCTGCTTCTGCTGATCGATGTTGATGCCCATGAAGAAGGCCTTGCGGACGTTGACGTCCTCGAACTGCGGCTTGTCGGCGTCGACCATCAGAACCGTCTTGGCGGTCTGCTGGGCGCGGCGCACGACGGCGCCGTCGACGTCCTCGACCTGCTTCAGGCGCTCTTCGCTGCCCGCCTCGACCTGGTCGATCTCACCGTTCTTGAACGCGTTGATCGCAGCGTCGTCCTCGAGCGCGGTGAAGGTCACCTTGTCGAGCATCGGAGCGTTGCCCCACCACTCGGGGTTCGGCTTGAAGGAGACGAAGCCGGCGTTGGCGTCGAACTCGTCGACGGTGTACGGGCCGGCGCCCCACTCCGCGTTGAGGTTGCCGATGTACGCGTTGTTGAACGTCTCGACGTCAGCGTGCTTCGGGTTCAGGACACCACCGGTGAGGAACGCCATGGACGGCCAGGCGTAGATGCCGTCGAAGGTGACGACGGCCGTCTTGGCGGTGTCGCCCTGCTCGACGGACTTGATCTGCTTGTAACCGTCGGTCGCGTTGGGGTTATAGCCCTCGTCGTACGAGCGGTTCGCCTTCCAGGTCGCGTCGATGGAGGTCCAGTCCATGTCGGTGCCGTCGTTGAAGTGCGCCTTGTCGGTGAACGTGAAGGTGACGGTCGTGTTGCCGTCCTTCTCGCCGATCTCGTATGCGTCGAGGTAGGCGTCGTTCTTGTAGACCTCGCCCTCCGGCTTCACCAGGAGGATCTGCGGCATGTAGTAGTACCACAGACGCGCGGTGTCGGCGCTGGCGTCGCTGTTGAACGCGTTCAGCTGCTCCGGAACCTCATTGATCTCGAAGTTGACCTCGCCGCCCTCCTTGAGGTTCTCACGAGGCTGCGGGTTGTAGTCGGCGGCCTTGGTCTCGACGCTCTCGCCGCCCCCGTTGCCATCCCCGCCACCGGTGTTTCCGGAACCGCTCGCGCAACCCGCGAGGGCGAGTGCGAGGACGCCGCTGATCGCGATCGCCCCCAACAGCTTCTTGTGCTTCATGGTGCTCCTTTCGCCTTTCGGCGTTTCATAAAGGGAAGACTAGTTCTCGATGTCCGGGTGCCACAGCGTCGCGCAGTGAATACCGCCTAACTGTTATCGGACGGTGACCAGAGCGTCATCCGCTCGTCATCCGGAACAGCGGGAGGCCGTGATGATCGCCTCGCGCAAATGCCCGAGACGATCATCACGGCGTCGATCAGGCCGCCGTGACAGGACGCGTCGTCTGCGTCTCCGGGTCGAACACGACCCGCTCACGTGAGCGCTCGATGTCCGGATCCGGAACAGGGATCGCCGAGAGCAGGGCCTTGGTGTACGGATGCTGCGGATTGTCGAACACCTCGTCGACGTCGCCGTGCTCGACGAAGTCGCCGAGATACATCACGGCGACGCGGTCGGCGATGTGCCGGACGACCGACAGATCGTGGGCGACGAACAGGTAGGACAGTCCCAGTTTCACCTTCAGCTCGTCGAGCAGGTTGATCACGCCGGCCTGGATCGACACGTCGAGCGCCGACACCGGCTCGTCGAGCACGACGATCTTCGGGTTCGTCGACAGGGCGCGGGCGATGCCGATGCGCTGACGCTGACCTCCCGAGAACGCCTGCGGGAAGCGGTCGCTGTGCGCCGGGTTGAGGCCGACGAGGTCCATCAGCTCATCCACGCGTGCGTGGATCTCCGCCTTCGGCATGCCGATCGCCGACATGGGCTCTGCGATGATGTCGGCCACCGTCATGCGGGGGTCGAGAGCACCCATCGGATCCTGGAACACGATCTGGATGTCGCGGCGCAACTCGCGCTCGATCCTGCGGTTGTGTAGTTCGTTGACGCTGGTTCCGGCGATGATGATGTCGCCGTCCTTCTGCTTGACCATGTCCATGATCTGCAGCAGGGTCGTCGTCTTGCCCGAACCGGACTCGCCCACGATCGCCATCGTCTCGCCCTCGCGGACGTCGAAGCTGATGCCCTTGATCGCCTGCACTTCGCCGACCTTGCGCTTGAGGAACGCGCCCTTGAGCAGCGGGAAGGTCTTCGTGAGGTTCTTCACCTCGAGCGTGATCGGTCGCTCCTCACGCGGCATCCGGGTCAGTTCGCTCTCGGGGACCTCTCGGATCGGGTAGATCGGGAGACCGCCGAGGCGACCGTCGTCATCGATCTCATCCGCACGGATGCACGCGGCCAGGTGGGGCTCGCCAGTGCCGGTCGAGACCGGCAGCAGCTCGGGCTCGTGCGTACGGCACGCGTCCTTCACGATCGGGCAGCGGTCGGCGAACGGGCACGCGTCCGGAAGGTTGATCAGCAGCGGCGGGTTGCCCTTGATCGGAGTGAGCGGCTCCTTCTCGGCCTTGTCGATCCGGGGGATCGCGCCGAGGAGGCCGATCGAGTACGGCATCCGCGTGCGGTGGAACAGCTCGCGCGCGGGCGCGTGTTCGACGGGCTTGCCCGCGTACATGACCATGACGTCGTCCGCCGTGCGGGCGACCACTCCCATGTCGTGGGTGATCATGATGACCGCTGCCCCTGTCTCGTCCTGGGCCTTCTCGATCAGGTCGAGGATCTGCGCCTGGATCGTGACGTCGAGAGCGGTCGTCGGCTCGTCGCAGATGATGAGCTTCGGGTTGTTCGCCATCGCGATCGCGATAACGACGCGCTGACGCATGCCGCCCGAGAACTCGTGCGGGAACGACTTCATGCGCCGCTCCGGCTCAGTGATGCCGACGAGCTTGAGCAGCTCCACCGAGCGGTCCCACGCCTCCTTCTTGGAGAGGCTGCGGTGCACGGTGAGCGCCTCGATCAGCTGTTCCCCGATCGTGAAGACGGGAGTCAGCGACGTCAGCGGGTCCTGGAAGACCATCGACATGCCGTTGCCGCGGATCACCGACATCTGCTTGTCGCTCTTGCCGAGCAGCTCCTGGCCGTCGTAGACGATCGAGCCGGTGACACGGGCGTTCTCGTCGAGCAGGCCCATGATGGCGAGCGAGGTGACGGACTTGCCCGAGCCGGACTCGCCGACGATGCCGAGGGTCTTGCCGGCCTCGAGATCGAACGAGACGCCCCGGACGGCGTCGACGCGGCCCGCCTCTGAGGCGAAGCTGACCTTCAGGTCACGGACGGAGAGTACGGTGCTCATGCGCGGCCTCCCGCTGCAGACGTGGGATCGAGGGCGTCGCGCAGACCGTCGGCGATGAGAGCCATCGACACAGTGAGCAGGACGAGGGCGGCTGCCGGGAAGTAGAACAGCCACGGAGCGGTGACGAGCGAACTCGAACCGGATCCGATCAGGGCGCCGAGCGACACGTCGGGGATCTTCACCCCGAAGCCGAGGAACGACAGTCCCGTCTCGGTGACGACGGCGTTGACGACGCCGAGGGTGAAGTTGATCACCAGGAGCGAGCCGATGTTGGGCAGCAGATGGCGCAGCACGATCCTCATGCCGCTGACGCCCATGTAGCGAGCGGCGCTGACGTACTCGCGCTCGCGCAACGAGAGCGCCATGGTCCAGATCACTCGGGCGGGGAAGTACCAGCCGATCACGAAGATCATGATCAGCGAGATGACCCGCCAGTCGCCGCCGGCCTTGTTCGAGATCATCGCGAGGATGAGGAAGCTCGGGATCACCATCATGAAGTGGATGACCAGCAGAGCGATCCGCTCGGTCCAGCCGCCGAAGTAGGCGGCGGCTGTGCCGACCAGCGCCGACACGACGGTGGTTCCGACCGATACCGTGACGGCGATCATCAGCGAGCGCTGCAGACCGACCGCCACTTGCGCGAACAGGTCGTTGCCCGCGCTGTTGGTGCCGAACCAGTGCTCGGTCGACGGGCCCGTGTTGAGGTTCAGGAAGTCGAGCGCGGTGTGGTCGTAGCGGGCGATCAGCGGACCGATGATGGCGAACAGCACCAGGAGGACGAAGATGGCCATGCCCGCCATGGCGCCCTTGTTGCGGGCGAACCGGCGGGAGTAGAGGGTCCACTTCGACAGGCGCTTGGTGGCGACCTTCGGCGTGATGGCCGGCGCATCCGACGGGTGGACAGTGGGGTCGATCATGTCGGTGGTCATGTCAGCTCACTCTCACGCGCGGGTCGAGCACGACGACGGCGATGTCGGCGAGGACCGCACCGATCGCCGTGAGGACGGCGCCGAAGGCCGCGATCGCGACCGTGCCGTGGATGTCGTTCTTCGTGATGGTCTCGATGAAGTACTTGCCCATGCCGTTCCACGCGAAGATCGTCTCCGTGAGGACGGCCCCCGTGAAGACGGCGGGGATCGTGAAGGCGACCTGGGTGGCGACCGGGATCAGCGAGGTGCGCAGTGCATGCTTGCGGATCGCCTCCTGCTTGGTGAGGCCCTTTGCGCGAGCGGTGCGGACGTAGTCGGCGCTGATGTTGTCGAGCAGCAGCGACCGCTGCAGGAAGTGGATGCCGGCATAGCCGATGAGCACCAGTGCGAGCGTGGGCAGAGTGAGATGCTGCAGCACGTCTATCAGTACGGGGAAGAACCCCTCGACGTCTCGGCTGGCGTTGCCGGTGACGAAGAAGATCCGCACGCCGGTCGCGTTGTTGAGCCCGATGGCGAGCAGCACGATGCCGAACGCGGCGACCACGATCGGGATGTTCATCGTGATGATGCTGGTCGCCTGGCCGATGCGGTCGGCGAGCTTGTACTGCCGCGATGCGGTGTACACGCCGAGTGCGATGCCGAGGATCGTCGTGAGGATCGTCGCCCCGAGGACCAGCTCAGCGCTGACCCACATGCGGTAGGCGATCTGCTCGTTCACGGAGCCGCCGGTCGGGCTGACGCCCCAATCCCAGTGCAGAACGATGTTCGTGAGCCAGGTCCACCACCGCTCGATGAGCGGGACGGTGTCGCTGAGGTTGCGCGGCTTGAGGGTGTTGACGATCTGCTCTTCGGTCAACGGTGGGCGCCGGCCCACGTAATTGCTGCGCGGATCGAGAAAATTCCACGCAAGGAAATACGTGAGATTCGTCGCGACCACGATCATGAGCAGCCAGCCGAGAGCTCGGCGCGCGAGATACTTGATCAAGGGTGTGATTCTTTCTCTTTTACAGACGCTCGCCAGGATCTGCCGACGCAACGCTGAGCCGGGTAGTCATTCAATCACCAACGGCCGTTCTGCGCGACATGACGCCAGCACGCTGTCTGTGACGGAGTCCTATCGCCCGCGGGATTCGGTGTCATGCACTTCACCCGGGCAACTTCGCGAGACTATCACCGGATCGGGCTGATCGAGCATTAGCCTCCCCTGACCGTACAATCGAGGGGACATGTCACCACGCGCCCTCACACCTCTTCAGCCTGCCGCGACGCCCGCTGAACAGATCCGCAACTTCTGCATCATCGCCCACATCGATCACGGCAAGTCCACGCTGGCCGACCGCATGCTCCAGATCACGGGGGTGGTCTCGGACCGGGACATGCGCGCCCAGTACCTGGACCGCATGGACATCGAGCGTGAGCGTGGCATCACGATCAAGAGCCAGGCGGTGCGGATGCCGTGGCAGATCGACGGTGAGACCTTCGCCCTCAACATGATCGACACTCCGGGCCACGTCGACTTCACCTATGAGGTGTCGCGGTCGCTTGCGGCGTGCGAGGGCGCGATCCTCCTCGTCGACGCGGCGCAGGGCATCGAGGCGCAGACGCTGGCGAACCTCTATCTCGCGCTCGAGAACGATCTGCACATCATCCCGGTGCTGAACAAGATCGATCTGCCTGCCGCCGACCCCGAGAAGTACGCCAAGGAGCTGGCATCCCTGATCGGCGGGAAGCCCGAGGACGTGCTGCGCGTCTCGGGCAAGACCGGAGTCGGAGTCGAGGAGCTCCTCGACCGGCTGGTGCAGGAGATCCCGGCGCCGAAGGGCGATGCGGATGCTCCGGCCCGCGCGATGATCTTCGACTCGGTGTACGACGCCTATCGCGGCGTGGTGACCTATGTGCGCATGATCGACGGCTCGCTGTCGCCGCGCGAGCGCATCCAGATGATGTCGACCGGAGCGAACCACGAGCTCATCGAGATCGGCGTGTCCAGCCCTGAGCCGATTCCGAGCAAGGGCCTCGGTGTCGGGGAGGTGGGCTACCTGATCACGGGCGTGAAGGACGTGCGCCTGTCGAAGGTCGGCGACACGGTCACCACCGCTCGCAAGCCGGCATCCGTCGCGCTGGCCGGATACACCGATCCCAAACCCATGGTCTTCTCGGGCATCTACCCGATCGACGGCAGCGACTACGCCGAGCTCCGCGAGGCGCTCGACAAGCTCAAGCTCTCCGACGCCTCGCTGCAGTACGAGCCGGAGACGTCGGTTGCTCTCGGTTTCGGATTCCGCTGCGGCTTCCTCGGACTGCTGCACCTCGAGATCATCACCGAGCGCCTCTCGCGCGAGTTCGGCCTCGACCTCATCACCACCGCCCCCAGCGTGATCTACGAGGTGCTCACGAGCGACACGGGCGAGACCGTCACCGTCACGAACCCGAGCGAGTACCCGGACGGGCGCATCGGCTCGGTCTCGGAGCCGATGGTCAAGACGGCGATCCTCCTGCCGAAGGACTACGTCGGCACCGTGATGGAGCTGTGCCAGTCGCGCCGAGGCACCCTCCTGGGCATGGAGTACTTCTCCGAGGAGCGCGTCGAGCTGCGCTACAACATGCCGCTCGGTGAGATCGTGTTCGACTTCTTCGATCAGCTGAAGTCGAAGACGCAGGGCTACGCCTCGCTCGATTACGAGCCCTCGGGTCAGCAGGAGGCCGACCTGGTCAAGGTCGACATCCTGCTGCAGGGCGAGAAGGTCGACGCGTTCAGCTCGATCGTCCACCGTGACAAGGCGTACGCCTACGGCACGATGATGGCCGAGCGGCTGCGCAAGCTCATTCCCCGCCAGCAGTTCGAGGTGCCGATCCAGGCCGCGATCGGCGCGCGCATCATCGCGCGCGAGACCATCCGTGCGATCCGCAAGGACGTGCTCGCCAAGTGCTACGGCGGTGACATCACCCGAAAGCGCAAACTCCTCGAGAAGCAGAAGGAGGGCAAGAAGCGCATGAAGATGGTCGGCCGCGTCGAGGTCCCCCAGGAGGCGTTCATCGCCGCTCTCTCCGGAGACGTCGAGGGCAAGGACAAGAAGTAGGCGAGCCACCCCGGGTCCCCGAGCTCATCGAAGGGCGGCGCGTGGGGGTGATCGCTCAGGAAAGCCGAAGTAGGGTGGAGATCATGCGGCGCGGGACTTTCCGAGACGACACGGTGGACTATGCGGCCGTGGGTGCAACCCATGCCCCTGATCTGATGCAGTATCCGCCCGAGCGCAGCATCCCTGCAGAGCAGTCGTGGCGGATCGGCAGCGGGGCTGAGCGGTTCCAGACGGCCGGTGAGTCGTTGCTGTCGTGGACGGCGCAGCGCGCGGCGGGGCTCAGCATCGAAGACGTGCGCCCGGCATCCGGTCCCGCGTATGCGGGGGTGAGCTTCGACGCCGAGGGCAACCCGATCGCTCCGAGCCGTCGAGACGTGGAGCAGCGCTTCGACGCCGAGGGCACTCCGTTCGTCGGGCCCGGCATGACCCTGAAGCTGCACGGCCACGTCTCCGGCATGCGGGCCGACGCCGAACTGCGCGTGATCTCGGTCACGGAGGAGAAGCGGCGGATCGGCTTCGTCCTGGGAACCGTCGGAGGATCGGTGGTCAGCGGCGAGGAGTCCTTCGACATCGACTGGCGCGAGGACAACGACGAGGTGTGGTTCACCGTCCGCGCGTTCGACGCCCCGAACTCCTTGCTGTACCGGCTGCTGCCCGCTCTGGTGAGGCGGCGTCGCAAGGAGCTGTTCGCCCGCTACCTGCGGGCGATCTCGCCGCTGTACGCGACCCCCGTGTGATGGCGGGCCCGCTCCCTCTCGGCGATCCGGCCCCCGCAGACGGCAGACTGCCGTCGGATCTTCCGATCGATCCTGCCGTGCCGTTCTCGGCCTATCTGCACGTGCCCTTCTGCCGGGTGCGCTGCGGATACTGCGACTTCAACACCTACACGTCAGGTGAACTGCGCGGGGCGAAGCAGGAGGACTACGCGTCCACTCTGATCTCCGAGATCGCGATCGCGGAGCGTGTGCTCGCCGATGTCGGCGCCCTGCGACCGATGGACACGGTCTTCTTCGGCGGCGGCACGCCCACGCTGCTGCCCGCCGGCGATCTGGCGCGGATGCTGGATGCTGCGGCATCCGCCTTCGGCCTCGTCGACGGGGCCGAGGTGACCGTCGAGGCGAACCCCGACACGGTGACCCCCGAGGTGGTCCGCACCCTGGCGGATGCCGGCGTGACGCGGTTGTCGGTGGGCATGCAGTCGGCGGTCCCGCACGTCCTCGCCGCGCTCGACCGCACGCATCGTCCTGAGAACGTGGACACGGCCGTCGCTGCAGCGAAGGACGCCGGTCTCGCCGTCAGCGTGGATCTGATCTACGGCGCCCCCGGCGAGTCGCTCGGCGACTGGGAGCGGTCGCTGGACGCGGCGCTCGCGCTCGACTCCGACCACATCTCCGCCTACGCGCTGATCATCGAAGACGGTACCAAACTGGCGCGGCAGATCCGCCGGGGCGACGTGCCGACGCCCGATGACGATCTCCAGGCCGACATGTACGAGCTCGCCGACTCCCGGCTCGCCGCAGCCGGCTTCGAATGGTACGAGGTGAGCAACTGGGCGCGCCCTTCGACGACCTCGGGGACCCAGCACGACAATCGTTCCCGTCACAACCTGGCCTACTGGCGGGGGAGCGACTGGTGGGGTTTCGGGCCGGGCGCCCACAGTCACGTCGCGGGGCTCCGCTGGTGGAACGTCAAGCACCCGGCGGCCTATGCGCAGCGTCTCGCCGCTTTCGAGTCTCCGGCCGCGGGCACCGAGCGTCCGGATGACGAGGCTCGGATGCTGGAGCGGGTGCTGCTGCTGAGCCGGCTCGCCGAGGGCATCGCGGTCGCCGATCTGCCCGCGGCGAACCGCGCTCGGGTCGCCGGGCTGATCGCCGACGGTCTGGTCGACCCGGCAGCCGCGGTGCACGGCAGAGTGCGCCTGACCCTGCGGGGTCGACTTCTCGCAGACGCCGTGGTGCGCGAGCTGACCGACTAGGGGAGCAGGTCCATGGCGGTCGTCCGCCGCTGGGGGACCGTGGTGCTGATGGTGTCGAAGAGCCGTGTCAGCCGATCGGGGCCGTACACGGGCCAGCCGGGGTCTCCCGTCTTCACGAACGAGATCCACGACGCGTGCATCTCGGTCGCGAGCTCGCGAGGAGCATCTGGGCCCGCCAGCCGCTGCGCTTCCTCGTCGGCGAGCCGGTCGAAGACGAAGCCGAGTTCGAGGGCATGCGCCGCACGCAGATCGCGCACAGGGCTCCGCCACGCGAACTCGTACACGTGGGTCGGAGCCGTGCGCGCGCGGGCGACGCGGCTGAGCGGCGCGCGCAGCATGATGTCGGTCGCGAGCTGACCGAAGATCTCCCCGGTGGACGCGCCAGGGAACTCCGCCCGATAGGCCGCGACGGCGCGCCGGGGGATGCGCAGGGCCAGGCATGCCAGCAGCAGCTTCACTGGACGGATGGCGGCGAGCGCTGCGGGAGCGAACCACAGTCGGTACTCGTCGGTGTTGCTGCCGATCAGCAGAGGCGTGTCGATCTCGCCCAGCACCTCGTGCGGCGAATGGGGCAGGCTCTCCGGATCGATCGCGAACTGGAAGCCTGGGGCTCCACCGAGAGGCGACGAGCCGGCGGCCTGGTCGCGACGCGCTTCCAGCAGCTGATCCGGTGCGACGCCGGCGAAGGAACGGCGGTCGGCGGCGATCCCGAGACGCTTGGCCAATTGCGCGGTGACGCGACCTGCTCGGCCGGCGCTCTGCGCCTCGAGCGGACCCGACTCGATGATCGCGCGTGCGATCAGGGCGCGCGAAGAGGGGCGTGCGAGCAGGCCCGCCACGATGGCGCCTCCGGCCGATTCGCCCATCGCGGTGATCTGCCCGGGGTCACCGCCGAAGGCGCCGATCTCCGCATGCACCCACTCCAGAGCGGCTGCGGCATCCTGCAGCCCGAGGTTGCGGGGTGCGCCTTCGAGGACCGAGAAGCCTTCGGAGCCCAGGCGGTAGTTGATCGACACGAAGACGATGCCGGCGCGCGCGAACGCCTCGCCGTCGTACAGCGGGATGGCGGATGCGCCCCGCTCCAGCGCGCCGCCGTGGATCCACAGCAGCACCGGAGCAGCCGACGCATCGGTCGGCGCCCACACGTTCGCGGTGAGGATCTCGTCGCCTTCGATGCGCACGGACCCGAGCAGCTCGCCGATCGCGCCGGGGTAGGGGAGCTGCGGCGAGGTCGCCCCGAATGCCGTGGCGTCCCGTTCGTCCTTCCACGACTGCACGGGTTGAGGCGCGCGGAATCGGTTGTCGCCGAACGGCGCGGCCGCGTACGGGATGCCGAGGAAGCGGCGGATGCCCGCCTCGGCCGTTCCCCGGACCGCGCCGGATGAGAGGGAGACTGTGCACGGCGCTGGCATGAGCGCCATCCTAAGGTGTACGCGTTAGGATTGGCACTCTAGGTGTCAGAGTGCCAGACGGGAGGGATGCGATGGTCAGTGAACGAGGCCTTCAGGTGCTCCGGGCGATCGTGCAGGACTACGTCGAGACGCACGAACCCGTCGGCAGCCGTTCGATCGTGAATCGATATTCCTTCGGAGTCTCCGCGGCGACGATCCGCAACGACATGGCGCTGCTCGAAGACGAGGAGCTGATCACCGCACCGCACACGTCCTCCGGGCGTGTGCCCACGGACAAGGGCTACCGCGTCTTCGTCAACCACCTGGCACAGCTGCGCCCGCTCACGGTGGCGCAGCGTACCGCGATCGAGTCCTTCCTCACGGACCCCGCCGATCTCGACGACCTGATGGCCCGCACCGTTCGTGTGCTCACCCAGCTCACCGGCCAGGTGGCGCTCGCGCAGTATCCCTCCTTCGCGCGGGCCCACGTCACGCACCTCGAACTGGTGCTGCTCGCTCCGAACCGCATGCTGATCGTTCTGGTGACCGACGCCGGCGGGGTCTCGCAGCGGGTCACGGCGTTGCCGGAGATGGTGGACGAGTCGGATCTGGCCGTGCTGCGCGCGCGTCTGTCGGCCATGATCACGGGGCGGGCGGTGAGCGAGGCCGCCGAGCGTCTGCAAGGGCTCCTCGACGACGACATGACGAAGGACGCCGTGCTGCGCACACTGTCGAGCGTCGTGATCGATGAGCTGGGGGAGTTCCGTCAGGAGCGGCTGGTGATGGCAGGAGCGGCGACGCTCGCCCGCCGCGGGCAGGACTTCCGCGGCAGCATCCATCCTCTCCTCGAGGCGATCGAGGAGCAGGTGACGCTCCTGAGACTGATGAGCGAGATGGAGGCCGATGCCCATGGGCTGTCGGCCAGCATCGGCACCGAGAACGCGCCGTTCGGACTCGGTGAGGCGTCGATCGTGGCCAGCGACTACGCCGCCCCCGGCGGCACGGCGCGGGTCGGCGTGATGGGGCCCACGCGCATGGACTATCCGAGCAACCTCGCGGCGGCACGGGCCGTGGCCCGCTATCTGTCGCGGATGCTCGACGAAGACGAGGCGGGCCGCTGACGCGGCGCGCACGAAGACACACGCAGAAAGGCGATCGTGGCGGACCACTATGAGGTTCTCGGGGTGTCCCGGGACGCTTCCCTCGATGAGATCAAGAAGGCCTATCGGCGGCTCGCGCGTCAGCTGCACCCCGATGTGAACCCGGGCGATGACGCGGCAGAGCAGTTCAAGCTCGTCACGCACGCCTATGACGTGCTGAGCGACGAGGACTCGCGCCGACGCTACGACATGGGCGGCGGTGATGGGGCCTCGGCGAACTTCGGCGGGTTCGGCGGATTCGGCGACATCTTCGAGACGTTCTTCGGAGCATCACAGGGCGGCGGACGCGCCCGGCCGCGATCGCGTCGCGAGCGCGGCCAGGACGCGCTGGTGCGCGTGACCCTCGAACTCGACGACGTCGTCTTCGGCGCTCATCGCGACATCGAGGTCGACACGGCAGTGCTCTGCGAGACGTGTCAGGGATCGTGCTGCCAGGAGGGCACCTCGCCCGTCACCTGCGACATCTGCGGCGGCTCGGGCCACGTCCAGCGGCAGGTTCGGAGTCTTCTGGGCAACGTCGTCACCTCCCAGCCCTGCGGTTCCTGCGAGGGCTACGGAACGACGATCCCGTACCCCTGCGGCACCTGTGCAGGGCAGGGTCGTGTGCGTTCGCGCCGCACGGTGTCGCTCGACATCCCGGCCGGCGTCGAGACGGGGCTGCGGCTGCAGCTCCCGGGCTCCGGCGAGGTCGGCAAGGCCGGCGGCCCCAACGGTGACCTCTACGTCGAGGTGACCGTGAACCCCCACCCCGCGTTCAGCCGCGACGGCGACGATCTGCTGGCGACGCTCGAGGTGTCGATGACCGATGCGATCCTCGGCACCGAGACCACGATTCAGGGTCTCGACGGCGAGGTCGACCTCGAGATCCGCTCCGGAGTGCAATCCGGCGACGTGCTCACGATCAAGGGCCGCGGCATCACCCCCCTGCGCGGCACGCAGCGCGGCGATCTCCGCGTCGGTGTGCAGGTCGTCACGCCGACCAGGATCGACGCTGCGCAGCGCAAGCTCATCGAGGACTTCGCGAAGAAGACGAAGGCGCCCGCCCCTCAGCTGGCGCAGTTCCAGCAGGGGCTGTTCTCGAAGCTCCGCGACCGCTTCCGTTCGCACTGACGATGACGCTGCACTTCCTGGTCGAGTCGTCGACCGACTCCGATGCCGGCGACATCGTGTCGCTGACAGGCGCCGAGGCCAAGCACGCCGCCGTGGTCAGGCGTCTGCGGGTCGGAGAAGCCGTCACCGTGGGAGACGGGCGAGGAGTCTGGCTCACGGGTGTCGCCGAGGAGGTCGCACCGTCCCGCGTGGACGTGCGCATCGCGCAGCGTGTCGTGCACGCGATGCCGGAGCCGCGTCTCGTGCTCGCGCAGGCCCTGGCGAAAGGCGATCGCGACGAACTGGCGGTGCAGGCCGCGTGCGAGCTCGGCATCGACGAGATCGTGCCCTGGCAGGCGGCGCGCAGCGTGTCGCGCTGGGAAGGGCCGAAGGCGGCGAAGGGTCGCGAGCGCTGGGCGACGATCGTGCGCGAGGCCGCGAAGCAGGCGCATCGGGCCTGGGTGCCGGAAGTGACTCCGCCCGTCTCCACCGCCCAGCTCATGGAGCGGACCGAGACGCACCGAGTGCTGCTGCTCGATCCGACGGCATCCGTCCGCCTCTCGGAACTCGAACCGGACGGGCGCGACCTGGTGCTCGTGGTGGGCCCGGAGGGCGGCATCGCCCCGGAGGAGCTCGATCGGCTCGCGGATGCCGGTGCCGAGCGTGTGCTGCTCGGCGACACCGTGCTGCGCACCTCGACTGCGGGTCCGGCGGCGATCGCCGTGCTGTCCGCGCTGCTCGGCCGCTGGTGAGCTGCGCTCACTAGACTGGGACCATGAGCGAGCCTTCGATCTTCACGCGCATACTCACCGGCGACATCCCCGGCGAGATCCTGCTGGAGACCGAGCGCATCTTCGCGATCCGCGACATCAACCCGCAGGCTCCGCTGCACGTCCTGATCATTCCGAAGACAGAGGACTATCGAGATGTCACCGAGCTCGCAGCCGGTGACCCCGAACTGCTCGCCGAGATGGTGACGGTCGCCCAGCGACTGGCCGACGAGCACGCCAACGGCGAGTACCGGCTGATCTTCAACAAGGGCGCCAGTGCCGCCCAGTCCGTCTTCCACGTGCACGCCCATGTGCTCGGCAACTTCGAGGAGAACAAGCTCGTTGGCTTCTGACGACACCACTGAACGGATCTACGCCGACGGCGTGGCCATGGTCCAGCTGCTCGGTCCGCAGGATCGGCTGCTGCGGATGCTCGAGAAGGAGCATCCCGACGTGCAGGTGCTCGTACGTGGCAACGAGATCACCTTGACGGGCGAGGCGGCAGCGGTCGCCGCGGCCCGACGACTGGTCGACGAGCTGCTCACCATGACCAGGAACGGGCACGACCTGGCGCCCAGCGATGTCACGAGCTCGGCGCAGATGCTGCGTAGAGACGGCGGCCCCCGGCCGAGCGAAGTGCTCGGCGAGGCGATCCTGTCCACGCGGGGCAAGGTGATCCGACCGAAGACCCCGGGTCAGAAGGAGTACGTCGACGCGATCGAGGAGAACACGATCGTGTTCGGGATCGGCCCCGCCGGCACCGGCAAGACGTACCTCGCCATGGCGAAGGCCGTGCAGGCGCTGCAGCGCAAAGAGGTCACGCGCATCATCCTCACGCGTCCCGCCGTCGAGGCGGGCGAGCGACTCGGATTCCTCCCCGGCACGCTGACCGACAAGATCGATCCCTACCTGCGGCCGCTGTACGACGCGCTCAACGAGATGATGGATCCCGAGATCGTGCCGCGGCTGATGGCCACGGGGACGATCGAGGTCGCCCCCCTCGCCTACATGCGCGGGCGCACGCTGAACGACTCCTTCGTCGTGCTCGACGAGGCGCAGAACACCACGCCCGAGCAGATGAAGATGTTCCTCACCCGTCTGGGCTTCGGCACGAAGATGGTCGTCACCGGCGACATCACCCAGGTCGACCTGCCCCAGGGATCCTCCGGGCTCCGCCTGGTGACCCGCGTGCTGAACGACATCGACGACATCCACTTCTCCCGGCTGACGAGTGAGGACGTCGTGCGTCATTCGCTCGTCGGACGCATCGTCGACGCGTACAGCGAGTACGACGAGAAGCGCACGGCGCAGCGCTTCGAGCGCGAGCAGGCGGCCGAGTTCGCCAACCGCGCCGATCGCCGGGGCGCACAGCGCCCCGGCCCCAGAGACCGGATGCCGAAACGAGGACTCTCATGATCGAGATCAACAACGAGTCGGCGATCGATGTCGACGAGACCGTGCTGCAGCGGCTGACCGACTTCAACCTCGCCCAGCTGCACGTCAGCCCCGACGCCGAAGTGGCGATCGTGCTCGTCGACGAGGGCGCGATGGAAGCCCTGCACGTGCAGTGGATGGACGAGCCGGGCCCGACCGATGTCCTGAGCTTCCCGATGGACGAGCTGCGCCCGGGTACGGAGGACCGTCCGACGGCCCCCGGTCTGCTCGGCGACATCGTGCTGTGCCCGCAGGTCGCCGAGACACAGGCGCAGGCCGCGGGCCACACGCTGATGGACGAGCTGATCCTGCTCACGACCCACGGACTGCTGCACCTGCTCGGCTTCGATCACGCCGAACCCGACGAGGAGCGTGAGATGTTCGGTCTGCAGAAGGAACTCATCCAGGGGTTCGCTGCGGCTGAACGCCGACGATGACCGTCGCCTTCCTCCTGATCGGCGCCGTGCTGCTGGTCGCCTTCGGCGGTCTGATGGCGGCGATCGACGCCGCGTTCGGGGTGAGGTCGCGCGCCGACCTGGAGGAGATGGGATCCGAGGGGCGCAACGCGCATCAGCTGGCGCGCATCGCCGCCGATCCTGAAGCCCACGTGAACGCGGTCGCCTTCATCCGCGTGCTGTCAGAGACGACGGCCGCCGTGCTGGTCACCGTCGCATTCTCGAACCTCTTCGAGAACATCTGGTGGGCGATGCTCGCCGCCGCCGTCCTCATGACCGGCATCACCTTCGTGCTCGTCGGCGCCAGCCCGCGCACCTTCGGTCGTCATCATGCGGATCGGATGCTGCGCGCTTGCGCACCTGTCGTGCGCGGAGTGCGGATCATCCTCGGCCCGCTTGCGCAGGGTCTGGTCGTGCTCGGCAACCGGGTGACGCCGGGCGCCGGACGCAGCACCTTCAGCTCCGAGGAGCAGCTGCTGAGCATGGTCGACGAGGCGGCGTCGAACGCCCTCATCGAAGAGGACGATCGGGATCTCATCCATTCGGTGTTCGATTTCACGGATCAGTTCGTGCGCGCGGTGATGGTGCCGCGCACCGAGATGGTCGCGGTCGACGCCACGGCGACGACGAGCGAAGCGATGGCGCTGTTCCTGAACCGGGGTGTGTCTCGGATGCCCGTCGTCGATGATGAGGCCGACGATGTCGTGGGCGTTCTCTATCTCAAGGATCTGGTGCAGTTCGCCTTCCGCGACGAGAGCGCCTGGCGCGCCGCATCGATCCGGCCGATATCACGCCCCGCCACCTTCGTCCCCGAGTCGATGCGCGCCGAGACCCTCTTGCAGCAGATGAAGCGCGATGCCGTGCACGTGTGCCTCGTGATCGATGAGCACGGCGGCATCTCGGGCCTCGTCACCCTGGAGGATCTGATCGAGGAGCTCGTCGGTGAGATCGCGGACGAGTACGATCAGGTGTCGGCGGAAGTCGTCGATCTCGGCGAGGGCAGGTACCGCGTGAGCGCCCGTCTTCCGCTGGAGGATGTCGGCGATCTGTTCGGACTCGAACTCGAAGACGAGGACGTCGACTCGATCGGCGGACTGCTGGGCAAGACGCTCGGACAGGTTCCGCAACCGGGAGCCACGGCGGTCGTCGACGGCCTCCTGCTCACGGGCGGGGCGTCGAGAGGGCGCGGCCGTGGAATCGCGACCGTGTTCGTGGAGAGGGCGCCCGGAGCGCCCGATGAAGGAGAAGCAGACGATGACTGAGCAGGCCAGAAGCGGCTTCGTGACCTTCGTCGGACGCCCGAACGTGGGCAAGTCCACCCTGACGAACGCGCTGGTCGGCGAGAAGATCGCGATCATCAGCGACAAGCCGCAGACGACCAGGCGGGCGATCCGCGGCATCGTGAACCGGCCCGAGGGTCAGCTCGTGATCGTCGACACGCCCGGCATCCACAAACCTCGTACGCTGCTCGGCGAGCGGCTGAACGATCTCGTCGAGCAGGTTCTCGGCGATGTCGACGTGATCGGCTTCTGCGTGCCCGCGACCGAAAAGGTAGGCCCCGGCGATCGCCGCATCGCCGCATCGCTCGACGGGTATCCGCGGGCGAAGAAGATCGCGATCGTGACCAAGACGGATGCCGCGAGCCGCGATGAGATCACGGAACGGCTGATGGAGGTCGATTCGCTGCGCGAGGACTGGGCCGCCGTCATCCCACTGTCGGCGCTCACGCGTGACCAGCTCGAGGTGCTGTCCGACGAGGTGCTGGCGCTCATGCCGACCGGCCCCGCTCTCTACCCCGAGGGGATCACGACCGACGAGACAGAAGAGGACCGCATCGCGGAGATCATCCGCGAGGCCGCCCTCGACGGAGTGCGCGACGAGCTTCCGCACTCGATCGCCGTGGTCGTCGACGACATCGCTCCCCGTGAGGGAAGCGATCTGACCGACGTGCACGCGTCGATCGTGGTCGAACGCGACAGCCAGAAGGCCATCATCATCGGTCACAAGGGCTCGCGCCTGCGTGATGTCGGGGCGAAGGCTCGCGGCGAGATCGAAGGACTGCTCGGCACCCGTGTGTTCCTCGGACTGCACGTCAAGGTCGCCAAGGAGTGGCAGCGCGATCCGAAGCAGCTCGGCCGACTCGGATTCTGACATGGGCGCGCTCCGTCACCAGGCGGCGAGGCCGCCGCTGCCGCCCTCATGAAGGCGAGCAGCGAAGACCCGAACTCGCTGCGCAACGAGGTCTTCTCCCGTGTGTTCGATGAGAACTGGGCTGCCGTCAGACATCACGTCGAATGCGTGGTCGACGACGATGCCGAGGTGACCGAGATCGTCTCAGAGGTCTTCTTCAGCGCGTGGTCGCGACTGAAACCGCACCGACCGTACGATCGCGCCTGGTTGCTGAAGTTCGCCGATCGGTCTCTGCGCCGGCGATGGAATCGAGTGGCCGACCGCCGCGCGGTGACCGCGGCCGTGCATGCCGGCCTCTCGAACGAGGACGCGGAGAGCGGGGCATCCGCAGATCACGCTGAAGTCCTGAGAGCTCTCTCTGGTCTCAACGTGCGCGAACGGCGTATCATCATGCTCACGTACTGGGACGGACTCGCGGTGGGGGATATCGCCGGGTCGATGGGTGTTTCCCGTGCCTGTGCGGATCGGATTCATCGTCGCGCACACGAGAAGCTGCGCCGGGGGCTGGGCCTGGAGGGGGCAACTGATGCCGAAGATCACTGACGAGGAGCTGGATCGGCTGCTGGTCGAGGCCGCACCGGCTCGCACGCCGATCGACGCGAAGCCGGACGCTGAGGCCCTCGCGATGCTCGAGCGGATCATGGCCACCGACCCGCACCCGCACCGGAAGCGCAACCGCGTGATCGGTGTTCTCGCCGGCCTTGCAGCCGCTGTCACCGCCACAGTCATCGGCGTCAACGTGCTCGTGCCGACGAGCGCCGCAGTGGCCGGCTCTCCTCAGCCTCTCGATTTCTCGGGCGCGAGCACGGTCGCGGAGACGATCGAAGATGCACAGGCTGCTCTCGCCCGGGGGCCAGGACCCGTCGAGCCGGTGAGGTTCGTGCGCTCGGCGACGTGGTCGTTCAACATCGACGCCGACTACGGCACCTCAGTGGTGGTTCCGCAGCTGGTCACGCTGCAGTGGGACGCCGATCAGTCCGGTCGGGTGACGGTCATCGACGGCGCCCCCTATGACCCTTCCGATGCGTCGGCGAACGTGTCGGCGGAAGTCACCAGCAGCGGTCGCGTATCGATGGACCTGAAGATGGCTCCCGGCGAGTTCGCGAGCCCCGTGGCCGCGCCCCCCGGAGCGGCGCGCGAGGACATCGCGGCGGCCCTCGTCGCGTTCGGGATGCCTGCCGATCCGACTTCCTACGACGTGCTGATGGCGGCTTCGGCACTGCTCGAGCAATGGACGCTGACCAACGAGCAGGAGTCGCAGATACTCGCGATCCTCGACGACACGGAGGGCGCTACTTCTCTCGGTACGACCGTCGACCGGCTCGGCCGCGACGTCGCCGGTCTGCGCGTGACGTCTGCGGATGGCGCGGCGAGCGATGTCGTGCTGCTCTCGGCCGACTCCGGCCGCATCGTCGGCTTCGAGCGGACCAACATCCTCGAAGACGACGTGCTTCCAGCTGGGGCGGTCATCGCCTACCGTCTGTTCGACGTGCCGGAGGAGGTCGCGAAGTGACGGCGGTCCGGTCGCTGATCGCGATCGCGACGGGTGTGCTGCTGGCGATCACGGCTGTGTCGCCGGCCGATGCGGTCGATGACGGACGCGTCGACGTCGCGCCGGAGGTCGCACAGATGCTGGAGGAGGTTCCCGGCGGCGTGCTCATCGACGGACATCATGCCGTCTGGCCGGCGCTCCACATGGAACTCGTCGTTCCGACCGGTTCGCCGCGCTCGTTCTCGGCGTCGTCGGTGGGCCCGTGCCCGAGCGGCGGGGTCTGCCTGTTCGCGGGATACTCCCTCGGCGGCACGATGCTCGCGTTCAGCACGTGCGGAATCCACTCTGTCCCCTCTTCGTTCAGTGCGCGCTCGCTCGCGCATGCGCGCTCCTCCGGGTACACACAGGCCCGCAACGGGACGACGGTGCTCGCCACGGCGTACGTCGGCGGATGGGCCAACATCTACGGCACGACGACGAATCTCCGCTGCGTCCTCTGATACCTGTGCCCCGCTGTGTCAGTCGACCTCTCTGAAGGCCGAAGAGACGATCACCACGCCGTCGCCGTAGAGCGCATTCACGGAGTCCTGCAGGGTGCCGTCATCCCACGGGACCTCCACCCAGACGTAGCCCCGCTCGGTCCGGACCTCGGTCGCCTCCGCGCCGAGTCGCTCGGTGACGTCGTCCTGTATGCGAGCGAGTTCGGCATCCGCCGTCGTGCCGACCTCGCCTCCCGTAGGATCCTCCGGTCGAATCGGGTCGTACAGGGCGAGCATGATCGGCGGATCTGTCACGGCGACCTTCTCGCCGTCGAAGATGCCGTAGACGGCGTAGGTTCCCCAGGTCGTGGTGTCGGCCGTCTCACTGCCGTCGACGCCCTCCCAGGTCCAGCCCTCGAGCGGGACACCCGAGCACTGCGGAGGGTGGGATTCGGCGACCGCCCCCAGACAGAGCTGCACATGGCCGCCGCCATCGATCACGGTGCCCGTCGCGATCACCCGCCCGTCGGGTGCGGGCGCCGTCACGAGCGACACACTGGTCGGTGCAGGCGAGCTTCCCGGCGAGGTGCTGCAGGCGGTGAGCGCGAGAAGCGCGAGGGCGGATGCGACGCCGACGATGGCGCGGGTGCGAGGGGTGCTCATACCTGTCAGTGTCGGCGGAGGTCCGATCGTCTCAGCGGGATCGACCTGCTAGCATGGCGGCATGCCTTTCGGCGGTCTGCTTCTTCTTAGCTGCCGCGACGAGTCCTGATAACTAGGGCCTTCCTCGTCGCGGCGCTTGTGTTGGCCCGTTCAATCTGACGAAGAGAAGAAGCCCCATCATGAAGAACAATCAGCGCCCGTCGTCGATGCCGATTCACAAGTACCGGCCCTACCACGAGCAGCTCGCCGTCGAACTCCCCGACCGCACCTGGCCGGACGCCCGCATCACGCAGGCGCCCAGGTGGTGCGCCGTCGATCTCCGTGACGGCAATCAGGCTCTCATCGACCCGATGTCGCCCGAGCGCAAGCGAGTGATGTTCGAGTTGCTCGTCGGCATGGGGTACAAGGAGATCGAGGTCGGCTTCCCCTCGGCGAGCCAGACCGACTTCGATTTCGTCCGTCAGCTCATCGAAGAGAACCTGATCCCGGACGACGTCACGATCCAGGTGCTGACCCAGGCGCGGGAGCACCTGATCGAGCGCACATACGAGTCGATCGCCGGAGCCAAGCAAGCGATCGTGCACCTGTACAACTCCACCAGCGTGCTGCAGCGCGAGGTCGTGTTCCGCACCGACAAGCAGGGAATCGTCGACATCGCACTCGAAGGTGCTCGACTGTGCCGGAAGTTCGAGAAGACGATTCCCGACACGCAGGTGTACTACGAGTACTCGCCCGAGAGCTACACGGGCACCGAGCTGGAGTTCGCGGTCGAGGTCTGCAACCAGGTCATCGAGATCTTCGAGCCCACGCCCGACCGCAAGGTCATCATCAACCTGCCCGCGACCGTCGAGATGGCCACGCCCAACGTGTACGCCGATTCGATCGAATGGATGAGCCGCAACCTCGCCCATCGTGAGAACGTCATCCTGTCGCTGCATCCGCACAACGACCGCGGCACCGCGATCGCCGCGGCCGAGCTCGGCTACATGGCCGGAGCCGATCGCATCGAGGGATGCCTGTTCGGCAACGGCGAGCGCACCGGAAACGTCGACCTCGTCGCGCTGGGCATCAACCTGTTCACGCAGGGCATCGATCCGCAGATCGACTTCAGCGACATCGACCAGGTCAAGCGCACGGTCGAGTACTGCAACCAGCTGCCGGTTCCCGAGCGCAGCCCCTGGGCGGGCGACCTGGTGTTCACCGCGTTCAGCGGCTCGCACCAGGACGCGATCAAGAAGGGCTTCGAGGCGATGGCGGCGACGGCCGAGGCCGAGAGCGTCACGGTCGACGAGATCGAGTGGGCGGTGCCGTATCTGCCGATCGACCCGAAGGATCTCGGACGTTCCTACGAGGCCGTCATCCGCGTCAACTCGCAGTCTGGCAAGGGCGGTGTCGCGTACCTGTTGAAGGCAGACCACGCGATCGACCTGCCCCGCAAGCTGCAGATCGAGTTCTCCGGGGTCGTCCAGGCGAAGACGGATGCCGAGGGCGGCGAGCTGACGAGCGAGCAGATCTGGTCGATCTTCTCCGACGAGTACCTGCCGGCCGACGACTCGGCGGCGAAGTGGGGCCGCTTCGAGCTGCTGGCCACGCAAACGCGCAGCGACATGTCGGGCGAGGTGATCCTCGACGTCGTGCTGCGCGACGACGAGCAGCAGCTGACGGTCGCGGGTTCCGGGAACGGACCCGTCGCGGCGTTCGTCGAGGTGCTCCGTGAGCAGGGCTTCGACATCACCGTGTACGACTACGTGGAGCACGCCCTCAGCGCGGGAGGCGACGCGCAGGCGGCCGCCTATGTCGAGCTGCAGGTCGGCGACCAGCGCCTGTGGGGCGTCGGCGTCGACGGAGACATCTCGACCGCCTCGCTCAAGGCGATCGTGTCGGGCGTGAACCGCTCGATCCGCACCCGCGCGCAGGAGCTCGCCGCCGTCTGAGACGTCTCGCTCCCCGTCCGGGGACGACCTTTTCGCTCCCACGTGGCGCCTCTGGTCGGAATCCACACAGGATTCCGACCAGAGGCGCCAGTTTCAGTTCGGCGGGTATCGAGGATGCGGCACCTCTTGTCGGATCGGCTGGCGGATTCCGACGGCAGGTGCCACATGGAGGCCGCGGCGTTCGGCCGGCCGCGGCAGGTGACCGAGGGCTCAGTCGGCGGAGGGCTTGATGATGGGGATCATGCCGGTCTCCGCGGCTACACGGCGCCGGTAGAGGCGGCGCTGCTCCGGCAATGAGACGTCGAAGCTCACGGCCAGGATGCGGATCACCGCGGTGACGACGATGCCGATGATCGCGGCGAGGGTGACCGACATGCCGAAGCCCTGCACGGCGATCGCGATGAAAGCGCATCCCGCACCCGCGGCGACGGCGTATAGCGAGCCGACGTGCATGATCGCGGTCGGCAGGCCCATCAGCATGTCCCGCAGCACCCCGCCCCCGACTGCGGCACATGCGCCGATGAACACGGCCGGGACGGGCGGGACGCCGAATGCGATCGCCTTGCTCGTCCCGAAAGCGCCGAACATTCCGATGACCACGGCATCGAGCACGACGATGACCTTGTTGAGTCGGTTGAAGAGTCCGGCCAGCAGCATCCCGAACAGCGCCGCACCCGTGGCCGTCACCAGATACCAGTCGCTCTTGAGCGAGGCGGGCGGTACCCCGAGCAGGATGTCGCGGATGAGTCCGCCGCCCATGCCGATCATGATGCCGATGATCGCGACACCGAGCCAGTCCAGGCGTCGCTGCCCCTGGAATCCCGAGGCGAACATCGCGCCCTGCACGCCGCCGAGGCCGACGCCGAGGAGATCAGCCCAGAGCGGAACGGTGAAGAGCGGTTCGGTCACCCCTCTATTGTCCCGCACGGAGGATAATCGAGAGGTGCCGACGTACCGAGATGAAGCGGTGATCCTGCGCACTCACAAGCTCGGTGAGGCGGATCGCATCGTCACCATGCTCTCGAGACGGCACGGCAAGCTGCGCGCAGTCGCGAAAGGGGTGCGGCGCACATCGTCGAAGTTCGGCTCGCGCCTCGAACCGTTCATGGTCGCGGACGTGCAGCTGTACCAGGGGCGATCGCTCGACATCGTGCAGCAGGCGGAGTCGCTGGGCTCCTACGGCGCCGAGATCGCCGCGCACTACGATCGGTTCACCGCCGCCAACGCCATGGTCGAGACGGCCGATCGCCTGAGCGATTCCGAGGCGACGCCCGAGCAGTATCTTCTGCTGGTCGGCGGGCTCCGCGCGCTCTCCCGGGGCGAACACGCCGCGCGCAGCATCCTCGACTCCTATCTTCTGCGCGTCATGGCGTTGTCCGGCTGGGCGCCCTCTCTCGGGGACTGCGCCCGGTGCGGTGCACCCGGTCCGCATGCGAACTTCATCGGACAGCTCGGCGGGATGGTGTGCCGGAATGACGCGCCGGCGGGAAGTCCCAAGATCGCAGAACGGACGATCGCATTGCTGCGATCGCTCATGGCGGGGGAGTGGGAGATCATCGACGCGGCTTCTCCGGTCGAGACCTCGGCGGCATCCGGACTCGTCGCCGCCTACGCCCAATGGCACCTCGAGCGCGGCATCCGCTCGCTCGCTCACCTGGAAGGAAACCGGTGACCCCGAAGCCGTACACGCACAAGGATGCCGTCGCATACCGTCCGCTGGACTGGACCGGAGTGCAACCTCCCGTGTTCCCGAAGGTGCCCGAGCACGTGGCGATCGTCATGGACGGGAACGGCCGGTGGGCGAACCGCCGGGGACTGAACCGCATCGAGGGGCACAAGGCGGGCGAGGAGGTCCTGCTCGATGTGGTGGCCGGCGCCATCCAGGCCGGTGTGAAACACCTGTCGGTGTACGCGTTCTCGACGGAGAACTGGGCGCGCTCGCCCGAGGAGGTGCGCTTCCTGATGGGGTACAACCGCGACGTCCTGCACCGTCGGCGCGATCAGCTCAACGAGTGGGGTGTGCGGGTGCGCTGGGCGGGGCGGAAGCCGCGCCTGTGGGGCAGTGTGATCAAGGAGCTGCAGTACGCCGAGCAGCTAACCCGCGGCAACGACGTGCTCACCCTCACGATGTGCGTCAACTACGGAGGCCGCGTCGAGCTCGTCGACGCGATGCGGGCGATCGCGTCGGATGTCGCCGCCGGGCGGGTCAAGCCGAGCGCGATCACCGAGAAGACGATCCGGCGCAACCTGTACGTCCCGGACATGCCCGACGTCGATCTGTTCGTGCGCAGCTCGGGGGAGCAGCGGACCTCGAACTTCCTCCTGTGGGAATCGGCTTACGCCGAGATGGTCTTCCTCGACACGCTGTGGCCGGACTTCTCCCGCGAGGAGCTGTGGCGCGCGATCGGCGTGTACCTCTCGCGAGATCGCCGCTTCGGCGGCGCGGTGGATTCGCCCGATCAGGCCTGAGCCCGCAACCACCGCTCGGTCTCGCGCGGATTCCGCAGCCGCACGATCGTCAGGTGCGGGAAGCGCTCTTCGACGACCGGCATCCGCTCGCTCCATTTGCGCAGCGTCCTCGTCTGCCAGAGCAGGATGTTCTCCTCAGGGTCGCGGCGGAACAAGCTGAGAAGGCCGCGCTCGGTGTTGCCGTTCCACAGACGGGTGCGCAGCAGCTGTCGTGACGCGGTCCGGCGGATGAGGCGCGCGCGCACGACCCGGTACGGATAGTCGAGCCACAGCACCACCTGCGCGCGCGGGGCGAGGATGTCATCCGTCCCCTTGCTCGTGTACTGCCACTCGGTGACCCAGCGATCCTCTCCGGCGAACGCGCGCACGTCGTCGAGGAAGCTCGGACGAGGGGTCCAGTCCGGACCGTGGAAGAGTCCGTCGATCTCTATGTGGCGGAGTCCCCATCTGTCCTCGACCCGCCGAGCGAGAGTCGTCTTGCCCGAACCGGTGACGCCGGCGATCAGCACTCTGTCGGGTCGGAACGGCAGGAGATCGGCGGAAGAGAGCATCCGAGAAGCCTAGAACGGAATAGCGCCCGGGCGCATGCGGTTGGATGAGAGTGTGACTGAACCCATCTCGATCGACATCTGGTCCGACATCGCCTGCCCGTGGTGCTACATCGGCAAGCGCAATCTCGAGAAGGGTCTCGACGCGGTGGCCGCTGATGAGGACGCCCCGCAGGTGAACATCACGTTCCACTCGTTCGAGCTGTCGCCCGACACTCCCGTCGACTTCCACGGCGATGAGGTCGACTTCCTCGCAGGTCACAAGGGCATGCCGCGCGCGCAGGTCGAGCAGATGCTCTCGCACGTCACCGGTGTCGCGGCGGAGGCCGGTCTCGCGTACCGGTTCGACCTTCTGCAGCACACCAACACCGTGAAGGCGCACGAGCTGCTGCACTTCGCGAAGGCCCAGGGTCTGCAGCACGAGATGGAGGAGCGCCTGATGTCGGCGTACTTCACCGAGGGCCGGCATGTCGGCCGCATCGACGATCTCGTCGATCTCGCGATCGAGGTCGGACTGGATGCCGACGAGACCCGTGAGGCTCTCGAGTCGGCTGCCCACCTGCCCGCCGTCCGTCAGGATCAGGCTCAGGCTCAGGCCTACGGCATCCAGGGCGTGCCGTTCTTCGTGATCGACGGCCAGTACGGCATCTCGGGTGCGCAGCCTCCTGCGGCTTTCGAGAACGTGCTGCGCGACCTCTGGTCGAAGCGCGGCGACTCCGTGGAGGCGTGACCCGCCGCGCTTCGACCGGCCGTCAGACCTTCTGCTGAGCAGGAGCGAGCGGCAAGGGCTCCATGGGCTGATCGTCTGCGGTGAGGTCGATGCCGAGGTCGCGGGCGTAGACGACGCGGGTCGAGATCGACACGGCCTCGCCTGATTCGGTGAGCTCGAACACGCGACCGCCGCGCATCCTGTTGCGTTCGGCCCCTTCGAGTCCGTACGCGCCGAAACCCGTGCCCGGGGCGTAACCGAGTCTGACCCCGTAGTAGTCGCCGACGTAGTCGTTCACATGGTCATGCCCGACGAAGACGCCCTTCACATCGCCGCGTTCGAGGATCGCGTTGAACATCCCGGAGTTGAACGGACCGGGGCACTCGTCTTCGTTGCGCTCTCCGACGATGCCGTGGCGCGCCCTGCCGCGGGCGGCATCCGCCTCCGTGCGGGTGTCGACTCCTCCCCACCACATGAAGCGGTGCTCCCACAGCGCGATGTGGATGAACATGAGACCGGGCACCTTGCGGCCACCGCGTCGCTCGAGAGACGTGGACTGATCGCGATACCAGGCGACCTGGTCCATGCGCAGCCAGTCCCACGTGGGGTAGCCCGAGAAGTCCTGGCCGTTGATCGCGTCGGGTGCGTAGCGGCCCGAGTCCATCATCCACAGTGCGAACGCATCGCGGTTCTTCTTCGTCGACGAGGCGACCGGCACGAGGGTGTTGCTCGTGCCCGTCAGACCAGCGGCGTTGTCGGCGTTCAGATTCCAGGCGTATGAGCGGTAGATCTGGAGCATGCCCGCTTCGTCTACGCCCGACTCGGGCAGGGAATCCTCGTCATGGTTGCCGTAGGTGACGGCCCACGGGATGCCGCGCGACTCCATGGGCCACACGACGTTGTTGATCGCCTGCTTCACCGCGAGCCGGGTCTCGCAGCCACTCGAGATCACGTCTCCGTTGATCACGACGAAATCGGGTTTCTCCTGGTCGAGGATCTTCTCGATGAGCTCGACCGTGCGTCGATCGGTCTGCTCGTCATCCTGAGTGTCGTTGAACTGCACCACCTTGAACGTCCCGTCGGCGCGGAATCGCAGCTTCGGGGCGTTAGGCCGCGGCTTCCCTGCGCCTGAGCCGGCGGCTGCGGCAGGAGCGGGTGGTGGCGCCGGATCGGCGTGCGCGGCACTCACCGGCAGGGCGGCGCCCAGGGCGCCCAGCGCTCCGGCAGTGAGGACGGCGCGTCGGCTCATCGGCATTCGATCGGGCATTCCTGGTCTCCTTCGTCGTGCGGCGGGATTCGCCGCGGCGAGACTAGGGAGTGCAGGTGGCGACGATCTGACCTCCAGGTGAACACGCGTTCACCTGGAGGGGCGTCAGAGCGCCCGCAATCAGCCGACGCTGGAGAGCGCCGCCTCGATGGCTCCGACGATGGCGGGGTCGTCCGGCGTCTGCTTCGGTCGGAAGCGCTGCACCGATCCGTCGGGGGAGACGAGGAACTTCTCGAAGTTCCACTCGACCCGTCCGGCTTTGCCGCCGGCATCCGGAGTCTCCTTGAGTGCCTTGTACAGTTCGGCGGCGCTCCTGCCGTTCACCTTCACCTTGTCGTTGATCGGGAACGTGACGCCGTAGGTGACCGAGCAGAACTCGAGGATGTCGTCGACCGAACCCGGTTCCTGTCCGAAGAACTGGTTGCACGGGAAGCCGACCACGCTGAAGCCCTTGTCACCGTAGCGGCGCTGCAGTTCTTCAAGCTGCTCGTATTGGGGGGTGAGGCCGCATTTCGAGGCCACGTTCACGACGAGGACGACGTCGGCGCCGAGATCGTCGAGCGTCTTCTCCGCTCCCTGAGCGTCGACGAAGGGGATGCTGCGCACTGCGGAATCGGTCATATCCACAGCTTAGGTCGATGGGGCGCCATGGGCTCCGCGTCTGGGAGAATGGAAGGGTCATGACTGTCGCCACCGCTCCCGCCCGCCCGCTCCGCATCGGACCGATCGACCTCGACGTGCCCGTCGTGCTCGCGCCGATGGCCGGCATCACGAACACCGCGTTCCGTCGCCTCTGCCGCGAGTACGGAGCAGGGCTGTATGTGAGCGAGATGATCACCTCGCGCGCACTGGTCGAGCGCAACGAGAGCACGATGCGCCTGATCCGCCACCACGAGTCCGAGACACCGCGTTCGATCCAGCTCTACGGCGTCGACCCGAAGACGATCGCCGACGCGGTCCGCATCATCGTGGCCGAGGATCATGCCGACCACATCGACCTGAATTTCGGATGCCCGGTGCCCAAGGTCACCCGTCGTGGCGGGGGAGCGGCCCTGCCCTGGAAGAACCGTCTGTTCGCGGACATCGTCACGCAGGCCGTCAAGGCGGCGGGAGACATCCCGCTCACTGTGAAGATGCGCAAGGGCATCGATCACGACCACCTGACCTTCATCGAGGCAGGCCGCGCCGCCGAAGACGCGGGCGCGGCGGCAGTCGCGCTGCATGCACGGACCGCCGGCGAGTACTACTCGGGTCACGCGGACTGGAACGCCATCGGCGAGCTCAAGCAGGCCGTCACCAGCATCCCCGTTCTCGGGAACGGCGACATCTGGTCTGCGGAGGATGCCGTGCGGATGATGGGGCAGACCGACTGCGACGGCGTCGTCGTCGGGCGCGGCTGTCTCGGCCGCCCGTGGCTGTTCGGCGACCTCGCCGCGGCATTCGGCGCAGAGTCGACCCCAGTCGACGCGACCCTCGGGTTCGTCGCCGACGCCTTCCGCCGTCACGCCGAGCTTCTCGTCGAGTTCTTCGATGACGAGGATCACGGATGCCGCGACGTGCGCAAGCACGTCGCCTGGTACTTCAAGGGCTACCCGGTCGGCGGCGACATCCGCACGGGACTCGCGATGGCATCCAGCCTCCAGCACATCGACGATCTGCTGGGCCAGCTCGATCGCGATGCGCCATACCCCGGAGCGGATGCCGAGGGTCAGCGCGGTCGCGCGGGCCGACCGAAGCGCACCTCCTTGCCCGACAAGTGGCTCGAGTCCCGGGAGATCGGCGAGTCGACGTCGGAGATGATGCGCGGAGCGGAGATCGAGAACAGTGGCGGTTGACCTGCCGGCAGGCTCAGCCGCCCAGCGGACCGACGGCTACGACCCGCGCGACGCCGAGCGCTACTTCGCCGAAACGCACCGATCCGAGCGAGACGACTTCGCGCGCGATCGCGCGCGCGTGCTCCACTCGGCAGCCCTTCGTCGTCTGGCCGCCAAGACGCAGGTGCTGAGCCCCGCCAGCACCGCCGACTTCGCGCGCAACCGGCTCACGCACTCCCTCGAGGTCGCCCAGGTCGGCCGTGAGCTCGCCACCGCCCTCGGCGTCTCGGCCGACGTGGTCGACACCGCGTGCCTCAGCCACGACCTCGGCCATCCGCCGTTCGGCCACAACGGAGAGCGGGCGCTCAACGAATGGGCGGAGGACATCGGCGGCTTCGAAGGCAACGCCCAGTCGCTGCGCATCCTCACCCGGCTCGAGGCGAAGGTGCTCGACGATGACGACCGCTCTGTCGGTCTGAACCTCACGCGCGCGAGCCTCGACGCCACCTGCAAGTACCCGTGGACTGCCGACAGCCCGGTTCCCGACCCCGGCGGCCGCCTCAAGTTCGGCGTCTATCCCGATGACGAGCCGGTGTTCCGCTGGATGCGCGAGGGGGCGCCGGGGCGGCTTCGCTGCATCGAGGCCGAGATCATGGATCTCTCCGACGACATCGGCTATTCCGTGCACGACTTCGAAGACGCCATCGTGAACGGCTACGTCGACGTCGCGCAGCTGTCGGACGCGCGTGAGCACGAGGCGTTGATCGACCGCATCCAGCAGTGGGTGGGCTACGACTTCACCCGCGACGAGCTCGCCGATTCGCTGTACCGTCTCGCCGGGTTGCCGATGTGGTTGAACTCCTTCAACCGCTCCCGGCAGGACCTCGCCCGGCTGAAGAACCTCACCAGCGACTTCATCGGCCGGTTCGCCCGCGCGTCCGTGTCCGCCACGCGGGAGGCGTACGCGGGGCCTGCGCTCGTGCGCTACAACGCGCACGTCGTCGTGCCGCGCGTCGTCGAGACCGAGATCGCGGTGCTCAAGGGCATCATGGGCCAGGCGATCGTCACGATCGACGCTCGCAAGGGCGTCTACAAGGAGCAGCGACGCGTGCTCAAGCGGCTGGCTGACTCCCTGTGGTCGACCGATGCCCTGTGGTCGGCTGGCGCCGACGTGCTCGAACCCGCGTTCGCGGCGGACTTCGTGGCGGCGGCGAACGATGCCGAACGCGCAAGGGTCGTGGTCGACCAGATCGCGAGCCTCACGGACCAGAGCGCGATCGACTGGCACAACCGCCTGGTCGGGGAGATCGACCCCGCCGAGGTAGGCATCTGGAGCCCACGGCACGCGCGCCCGGGGGCTCGCCCTGCGACACCGGCCGAGCGCCGCTCCGTCGCCGAGGTGCGCTGATGCCCCGCATCCGTCAGGCCGATGTCGACGAGGTGAAGGCGCGCACGAACATCGCCGACATCGTCGGAGAGCGCGTCGCGCTGAAATCTGCCGGCGTCGGATCGCTCAAGGGTCTGTGCCCCTTCCACGACGAGAAGAGCCCGAGCTTCCACGTGCGGCCGCAGGTCGGCTACTATCACTGCTTCGGCTGCGGGGAGTCGGGCGACGTCTACTCCTTCCTGCGTGAGATCGACCATGTCAGCTTCACCGAGGCCGTCGAGCGGCTGGCCGGACGCATCGGCTACTCGCTGCACTACGAAGACGGCGGGGCGGCACCCGAGACGAGCGGACGGGCCCGGCTCTACGCCGCGAACACCGCAGCGGCCGAGTTCTTCCGTGCGCAGCTGCTGTCTCCTGATGCCGAAGCCGGCAGGCGGTTCCTCGGCGAACGGGGGTTCGATGCGGGAGCGGCGGCGCACTTCGGCGTCGGCTTCGCCCCTCGTGGCTGGGACGGGATGCTGAAGGCGCTCACCGCCCAGGGATTCACGAGAGACGAGCTCAGCACCGCCGGTCTCGTCTCGACCGGCCAGCGCGGCGTGTACGACCGCTTCCGCGGACGCCTGGTGTGGCCCATCCGCGACGTGTCGGGGCAGACCATCGGATTCGGAGCCCGCCGTCTGTTCGACGACGACAAGGGCCCGAAGTACCTGAACACCCCGGAGACGCCCATCTACAAGAAGGCGCAGGTGCTGTACGGGCTCGACCTGGCCAAGAAAGACATCGCGCGCGGAGATCCGCGACGTGTGGTCGTCGTCGAGGGTTACACCGACGTGATGGCCTGCCACCTCGCGGGTCTCACGACGGCGATCGCGACCTGCGGAACCGCCTTCGGCACCGATCACATCAAGGTGCTGCGCCGGGTGATGGGCGACGACAACGCCTCGGGCGAGGTGGTGTTCACCTTCGACGGCGACGAAGCGGGGCAGAAGGCAGCCCTGCGCGCATTCACCGAGGACGACCGGTTCAAGGCGCAGACCTTCGTGGCTGTGGCTCCCGACGGACTCGACCCGTGCGATCTGCGCCTGCAACGGGGGGATGCCGCGGTGCGCACCCTCATGGATGCCAAGGTGCCGATGTTCGAGTTCGCGATCGACCGCAGGCTGGGGGGTTTCGATCTCTCGACGGTCGAGGGCCGCGTCGGCGCACTGCGTGCGGCGGCTCCCATCGTCGCCGAGATCAAGGATCCGCTGCTGCGTCCCGGCTACGAGCGCGTCCTCGCTCGCCGCCTCGGCATGGACCCGACCGAGGTCCGCAGCGAGGTGCGACGCTCGGGCCGCACCGCTCCTCCCGATGCTCCCCGCCACGAGCAGCCACACGGCGATGGGCCCTCAGGCGGGCCGGCACTCGCGCCCGTGACGCTCGCGAGCCTGCCCCGATCGGCGGAGGTCGCGCTGGAACGCGACGCGCTGATGGGGGCGCTGCAGTACGGGCACCAGATCGATCAGGGGCTGTTGGGCAGGGCGTTGAGCTCGGCATTTCGCACGCCGGGTCTCGACGCCGTGCGCGAAGCGGTCGCATCCGCCCCCGACCGCACCAGGGCGGGGTGGGTGACCGAGGCGGTCAACGCCGTGCGTGAGCCCTATCGCTCCCTCGGCGGCGAGCTGCTGATGACGCCGTTCCCGGCGCGTGACGAGGCCGGTGCGGTGGCATCGGCGACAGATCTGTGTCGGCGTCTCATCGTGCGCAGCCTCGACGATGAGAAGAACGAGCTGCTGGGGGCGGTGCAGCGCGTGCCCGCCGACTCCGACGGAGGCCGCGCACTGCGCATGCGCCTGCGCGATCTCGACGTCGAGCGTCAGCGCTTCGCCGAGTCGTAACGGGTTCCGCCGCCGCGCGCAGGGCAGGATGGAACCATGTCCCGCCGGCACGACCCCACGCACGCGATCGACTGCTCGGATCTGGTGATCGACCGTGCAGGCCACGGATCGCCGACCCGGGCCGTCGACGGCGTCACCTTCTCGCTCTCACCTGGCGGACTGATCTGCGTCGCCGGCCCCACGGGGTCGGGAAAGTCGTCGCTGGTGCTGGCCCTGGCCGGTTCCACGGATCCGTCCGTGCGCATCGTGGGCGGCAGCGCACACGTGTGCGGCGTGAACGTGAGGCGTCCTGGGCGCAAGCATCGGGTCCTGACCTACCGCACCGGATTCGTGCCACAGGGCGCCGGTGCGGATCTGCCGCCTCGGCTCACGGTTCAGGAGGTCATCGCCGAGCCGATCCTCGCGCGGGAACGACGGGTGAACACCAAAGCCCTGTCGATCCGTGTGGCGACTCTGCTCGACGAACTGCATCTTCCACTCGGGACGGCCGCGAAGTTCCCATATGAGCTCAGTGCCGGCATGAGGCAGCGTGTGGCGATCGCTCGGTCGTTCGTGCTCGAGCCGCGTGTTCTGATCGCCGACGAGATCCTCGCGAACCTCGACCTCGAGGTGCGTCCGGTGGTCTTCGACGCGATCACCCGTCGACGCAAGGAGCTGGGAATGGGGGCGCTTCTCGTGACGAACGATGCCGACTTCATCCGCGAGCTGAACGCCGAGACGCTCATGCTCAGAGGAGGCCACGTCGTCGCCCGGGGTGTCGGCAAGGACCTGCTCTGGGCGCCGAACGCCGAGGCGGATTCGCAGCCATGACGTCCCCGTGGCTCGACACGCCCGAGGCGTGGCCCGTGTCACGACCACGCGAAAGTATTTGCTAGGATTGACGAGTTGCCCGCGCAGCGGAGCACATTCCTCGGTAGCTCAATTGGCAGAGCAGCCGGCTGTTAACCGGCAGGTTCTTGGTTCGAGTCCAAGCCGGGGAGCCAAGACCCCCGGCCTTCGCATGAAGGCCGGGGGTTCTCCCTTTCCCACCCCAGTCGATGAAGGCCTGGCGGATGTCCCGATCCCCGCAGTTCGCGCAGCTCGGCGCCCTCCTGCTCGAGGCAGGGTTCTCGGCGACCGACGCACGCGACGCTCTCGAGGAGATCCGCGAGCGCATCGCGCCGGAGGAGGAGCTCTCCTTCGCCGTTCTTCCGGAAGCGGTGTTCGTGTCGCCGCTCACGGGCGAGGCGGGCTCGATCCTCAGGATGAGCTTCGCGTCGTCGTTGTCGACCCGGCAGTCCGCGATGGTGAGCCGCATGATGCACCGCCTGCGCGACGGTCGGATCACGCTGGAGCACGCGCTGGGCGCGGAGCAGCAGCGCATCAGAAGTGCGACGATGCGGATGCCCCTGGTGCGCTGGACCGCCGGCAACACTCTGCTCGCCGCCGGGCTGGCCGTGCTGTTCCGGTGCCCCTGGTGGGCGGTTTTGGTGGCGGCCATCGTCGCGGGTCTGATGGGCGCGCTGTCGGTGCTGCTGCGGCGCATCCGACCCGCTGCCGCGATCGTGCCCTTTCTCGTCGCGCTGCTGTCGACAGTCCTCGTGAGCGAATCGGCGGCGATGCTGGGCTACTCCTCAGTGCCGCTGTTCGCCGTCTGCGCGCCGATCGCGATCCTGGTCCCTGGCGCTCTCATCACGAACGCACTTCTCGAACTCACAGCGGCGGATGTCGTCTCGGGCGCATCCCGGCTCGTCTACGGCATCGTTCAGTTGGGTTTCATGGCTGCCGGGATCGCCGCCGGAAGCGCATGGATAGGACTCACGATCGACCAGGACTCCGCGTTCCTGCTCGCCGACGTCAGCGGGGTGCTGAGCGCCGGCCCCGCCTGGGCATCGCTGCCGTCGGCCGGGTTCAGCTGGATGGGCGTGGCAGCCCTCGCGATCGGCATCAGCATCGCGTTCGGCGCCGGGTACCGGCTGACCGCCGTGAGCATCGCCGCGATGGGCGTCGCCTACGCCCTCCTGGTGCTGATCGCACCGTTCGCCGGGAGCGCGATCGCGACCGGCGCCACAGCGTCTGTGCTCTTCATCATCGCGAGGCTCGTCGAGCGCTCGTCATTCGCGATTCCGGCGACGATCACTTTCCAGCCGGCGTTCCTGCTGCTGGTACCGGGAACCGTCGGCCTCGTGGCGATCACGTCGTTCGACGTCGCCCCCGTCGCCGCGGCTCTCGCCGTGTTCGTGAGTCTGTGCATCGGAACGAAGCTGGGCTCCATCGTGGTCGACACCCACTGGTGGCGGCTGTTCCGGCGTCGGTCGAGCGCGGTATGACAAGAGAAGAGGCCCCGCCGACTGGCAGGGCCTCTCCTCTTGCTGTGTGAAAGTCGCTCAGAGACCGGTGCCCGCGAGCGAGCCGGTGGTCTGCCCGGCGGGGTTCGTGACGACGCACTGGATGACGCGGTCGTTCAGCTGGTCCCAGGTGTCCTGGGTCGGGGTGATCGGGTAGACCTCGAGCGTCGACGAGTTGTAGTCGATGCCGATGAAGTTGGTGAAGGCGTCGCCGATGCACTCCTGCGAAGCGGCGTCGACAGCCTCGCTGGAGAACTCGCCGTCGTCCATCTTGAGCTCGTAGTAGACCTCTTCATCGTGCGGCTCTTCGCAGGGGACGACGTCGGCGTCGGAGAGCAGACCCTCGGGGCTTTCCATCTTGCAGTCGCCGACCTTCAGCGCGAAGATGTCGATGTTCGAGCTCTCGGTGACCTGGCCGGACTCCTCGTCGCGGTCGGCGTCTCCCGAGCCGCCGCCGAGGATGCCGTTCAGCGCGCTACAGCCGGTCAGTGCGAGCGACAGTGCTGCCGCAGCACCTGCGAGAGCAAGTGCGCGACGCGTGCGCAGTTTCATCATGTGTACCCCTCCAGAGACAATGGTGCGCGGGCGCATGAAGGCACCCACAGATATGACGCTATCTCGCCAGAAGTCTGTGATGCAACTTGAAAATGCCTTTGATCAGGCTGGGAGAGTCATCCCTCGAGGTCGTCGATCCCGGGCGTCCAGCTGACGCCGGGACGGCCCCATCCGCGCTTGCGGGCGATCTTCTGCACGGTCTTCCAATCCCCGTCCGACAGCCGGTCGACGTAGATGATGCCGTCGAGATGGTCGAACTCGTGCTGCATGATCCGCGCACGCCATCCGTCGACGTCGATCGAGACGGGGCCGCCGTCGAGATCGGTGCCGGTGACGCGCACGCGCTCTGAGCGACGCAACGGGAAGCGCTCACCGGGGAAGGACAGGCATCCTTCCGATTCGAGATCGGGATCCGGGTCGCCCGGCTCCAGAGGCACCATCCACAGCTCGGGGTTGATGAGAACGCCGCGCCAGGGCTGGTCGTCGTCGTCCACGTACGAGTATGTGTAGATACGCAGGGGCACGCCCACCTGCGGAGCGGCGAGTCCGACGCCGGGCGCCGTGTCCATGGTCTCGTACATGTCCGCCACGAGCGAGCGGATCTCGTCGGTGATGCCATCGACGGCAGATGCGGGGGAGTGCAGGACGGGATCGCCCATGATGCGAATCGGAAGTACAGCCACGCCATAACCCTACTTGGGCGAAAGCGCCGGGTAGTGTCGTAGGGTGAGCATTTCGGTGTGGCTGAGCAGCGAGGACGTGAGCGAGCAGCTCGTCGGCGTCTTCAACAACCCCAAGCTCCTGCTCGGCATCCCGCTGGCTCTGGCCGGTGCCGTTTTCATGTCGCTGGGCGCGCAGTACCAGCACCGAGGCGTCGAGAAGGTCGAGCAGCTCAGCGGTTCGGATGCTGCGTCCGGCCTCACCTTCGATCAGCTCAAGCGCCTTCTGGCCCGGCCGTCCTGGTTGGTCGGAACGCTGATGCTCGCCCTGGCGATCGTGTGCCAGCTCTCGGCACTGGCTGTGGCGCCCCTGATCGTCGTGCAACCGCTCGGGGCGATCGCCCTGGTCATCACGACCCTCCTCAACGCCCGGGTGTCGGGTCACACGCCCACCAAGCAGTCGATCACAGCCATCGTGTGCTGCGTCGGCGGCATCTTCCTCTTCGTCTCCTTCGCCGCAGTGTTCGCGACCGAGAAGGCCATCGGCGACATCGAGCTGTTCACGATCCTGGCGATCCTGCTGGTCGTGATCATCGCGCTCGGCGCCGCCTGGCTCGTTCTGCGCCACCGGATGCGGGCGCTGTTCTACGTGATCGGCGCCGGCATCCTCTACGGCTTCGTCGCCACGCTCGCGAAGGCGACGATCAACCGCATCGAGAACGGCAGCTTCGACTGGATCACGGTGATCTGCGTGATCGCTCTCGTCGCGGCATCCGCGGTCGGCGCGTACTTCGTGCAGACCGCCTACGGCTCGGGTCCGCCCGACCTCGTGATCGCCGGCCTCACCGTTGTCGACCCGATGGTCGCCGTGCTGATCGGCATGCTCGTGCTGGGCGAGGCCGCGGCCGCCCCCGGCTGGGTGCTGGCGATCTTCGGCCTCGCCGGCGCGATCGCCGTCTTCGGCGTCGTCGGGCTGGCCCGCTATCACCCTCAGGTGCTCAGCGAGAGCCAGGACCTCGGCATCGAGCGGGGCTCGAGTGCCGGCCCTTCGACAGGCTCAGGGCCCCAGTAGCTCCCAGTGCCACAGTAGGGATCAGTGCCCAGTAGATCAGGGCCCAGTAGATCAGGGCCCCGTAGATCAGTAGGCCGGGTCGATCAGGTCGGGGGAGACCTCTGAGGCCGCGGCCTCGTCGACGAAGAACACCGTGCGCTTGCGGCCCTTCGCGCCTGCTGCCGGCACGCTTGTGTAGCTCGCCCCTGCGAGGGCGAGCCCGAGAGCGGAGGCCTTGTCGGCGCCCGTGATGACGAGCCATACCCGCTTCGACGAGTTCAGGACGGGGCGCGTGAGCGTGACGCGTTCGGGCGGAGGCTTGGGCGAGTCCCGCACGGGAAGCACCGCGGCATCCGTCACCGTCACCTCGGGGCGATCGGGGAAGAGCGAGGCGATGTGCCCGTCGGGGCCGACTCCGAGGAAGCAGACGGCGAAGGTCGGCCATGGGTTCTCGTCGGTTGCAAAACGGGCGAGCTCCGCGGCATACGCCGCGGCCGACTCGTCGAGACCGAGTCCGCTGTCGGGCCCGGCGACCTCGTGCACGTTCTCGGCGGGCACGTCGATGCGATCCAGCAGGGCCTCGCGGGACTGCACGGAGTTGCGATCGGCGTGGTCGCGCGGAACGTAGCGCTCGTCACCCCACCAGAAGTGCACGAGCGACCAGTCGATGCCCGCCGAACGCGGATTCTCCGCGACGGCGCGCAGCACCGAACCGCCCATGGAACCGCCGGTCAAGGCGATATGGGCGACACGGCCGCTGCGCGTGCGAGCACGCAGACGCGTGATGAACCTGTCAGCCACTCTGGCCGCGAGTGCGGCCGGGGTGGGTTCGACGACGACCCGCTTCTCTGCGGGCGCTGCCTGCATCGACATCATTCTCCTGTCTCGGGCGGACCCAGCTTCTCCCAGCCCTCGGTGATGACTCGACCGTACAGGACGTCGGGGTCGAGGCGACGCAGCTCCTCCGCGAGGCACTCCCGGAGAGTGCGCCGCGGCAGATGCAGGTCGTGGTTCGGCTGATCGGGCTGCGTGAGCACCGCGATGCCCGGCGCCGGGCGCTCGAGCAGGATGTCTCCCGCTGCGCGCGTGAGACGCACGGACTTGATGCCCTCCTGCCAGTTCTCCGGATCTTCGTACGACCAGCGCACCGGCACGTCGAGGGCCATCTGCAGCCACGCGGCGAGCAGTGCCGTCGAGGGCGACGCGGAGGCGCCGCGGACCTCGACCGCCGTGACCTCGTCGAACGGCGGCTGGTCGAGCACGGCGGCGAGCTGCTCACGCCAGTGCGTGAGACGGGTCCAGGCGAGGTCCGTGTCGCCGGGTGCGTGCGTCGCGCCCAGAAGGTCCAGGCGCTCGCGCACGTCGGACGCCGTCGCGGCATCCGTGATCCGGCGCTGTGCGATGCGTCCGAGGGGCGACGCCGATGGCGCGACCGGCGCGTCCTCGGGCCACCAGGCGACGACGGGCGCGTCAGGCAGCAGGAGACCGGTGATCAGGCTCTCCTCGTTGCTGGCGGCTTCGCCGTATGCACGGAGCACGACGACCTCGCTCGCCCCGGCGTCGCCGCCGACGCGGATCTGCGCGTCGAGACGGGACTCGCCGTCACCGGTCGTGAGCACGATCACCCGCATGGGGTGCTCGCGAGAGGCGTCGTTCGCAGCGTCGATGGCGGCTTCGGCGACGCCGTTGCGCGCCGAGATCACCAGGGTGAGCACGCGCCCGAGGGCGACCACGCCGCCCTCTTCGCGCGCCTTGACGAGGTTCTTCGCGACCTGGCTGACGGTCGTGTCGGGAAGGTCGATGATCACGGTCGTCTCCAGACTCGTCCGTCGCGGGCCAGCAGGGCGTCGGCGGATGCCGGGCCCCAGGAACCGGATGCGTACTGCTCGACAGGACCGCCCTCTGCGGCCCAGAACTTCTCCACCGGGTCGAGGATCTTCCAGGAGAGCTCGACCTCCTCGTGGCGGGGGAACAGGGGAGGGTCGCCCAGCAGGACGTCCAGGATCAGCCGCTCGTACGCCTCGGGGCTCGCCTCGGTGAAGGCGTGGCCGTAGCCGAAGTCCATCGTCACGTCACGCACGTTGGTGCCGTTGCCGGGGACCTTGGAGCCGAAGCGGAGCGTGACGCCCTCGTCGGGCTGCACGCGGATGACGAGCGCATTCTGCCCGAGTTCCGAGGTGTTGCTGCGGCCGAACAGGTGCTCCGGGGCGCGCTTGAACACGACGGCGACCTCGGTCACGCGGCGGCCGAGACGCTTGCCGGTGCGCAGGTAGAACGGCACGCCCGACCAGCGGCGCGTGTCGATCTCGAGCTTGATCGCGGCATAGGTCTCGGTGGCGGACTCCGGGTCCATGCCCTCCTCGTCGAGGAAGCCGGTCACCTTCTCGCCGCCCTGCCAGCCGCCGGCATACTGCCCGCGGGCGGTCGCGAGCGCCAGGTCGTCCGGCACGTGCACGGCCGCGAGCACCTTCTCCTTCTCAGCCCGCAGATGCTCGGCCGAGAGGCTGATGGGCTCCTCCATCGCCGTGAGGGCGAGGAGCTGCAGAAGGTGGTTCTGGATGACGTCACGGGCAGCGCCCACGCCGTCGTAGTAGCCGGCGCGGCCGCCGACGCCGATGTCCTCGGCCATCGTGATCTGCACGTGGTCGACGTAGTTGCGGTTCCAGATCGGCTCGTACAGCTCGTTCGCGAAGCGCAGCGCCAGGATGTTCTGGACCGTCTCCTTGCCGAGGTAGTGGTCGATGCGGAAGATCGAGTCGGCCGAGAACGCGACTTCGAGGGCTTCGTTCAGCTCGCGAGCGGATTCGAGGTCGTGACCGAAGGGCTTCTCGATGACGACGCGGCGCCAGCGGTCCTCGCCCTGATCCTCGCCGACGAGTCCCGAGTCCTTGAGCTGCTGCGCGACCACCGCGAAGGACTTCGGCGGGATCGACAGGTAGAAGGCGTGGTTTCCCATCGTGCCGCGCTCGGTGTCGAGCTGGTCGACGGTCTCCCGGAGCCTGGCGAAGGATGCCGGGTTGTCGAACTCGCCCGAGACGAACCGGATTCCCTGGAGCAGCTGCTCCCAGGTCTCCTCGCGGAAGGGCGTGCGGGCGTGCTGCTTGACGGCGTCGTAGACGACCTTCGCGAAGTCCTGATCCTCCCAGTCACGGCGGGCGAACCCGACGAGGGCGAATCCGGGCGGCAGCAGGCCGCGGTTGGCGAGGTCGTAGACCGCGGGCATGAGCTTCTTGCGCGAGAGATCACCGGTCACACCGAAGATCACGAGGGCGCTGGGCCCCGCGATCCGGTTGAGGCGACGATCGTCAGGGTCGCGCAGCGGGTTGTGCCCGCGCGAGATGGGAACAGACATCGGTGGGGGATTCTCCTGGCTGTTACTTCTGGGCTGCTTCGAAAAGGGTGAGGACGTCAGCCGACGAGTCGGTGATCGTCAGCGTGACGACCGGACGGCCATGATCGGCGAGAACGGCCGCGTCGCCCGCGGCCTGTGCCTGGATGAGCTGACCGAACGTGAACGGGCGGTCGGGGATCTCGAGATCGACGTCCGTCCGCTCGAGGATCTGCACGAACACGCCCTGTGCAGGGCCGCCCTTGTGGTACTGGCCGGTGGAGTGCAGGAAGCGGGGTCCCCACCCGAATGTGGCCGGTCGCCCCGCGTCCGCGGCGACGAGCTCTCGGAGGCCCTGCAGCTGCGGGACGTCGATGCGGTTCACGTAGGCCTGGATCGAGACGTAGCCGTCTTCGCCCAGACGTGCCCAGAGCGCGTCGAGGACGCCCTCGACCGTTCCCGACGCTGCGAGGGCGGCATCCGAGACGCGGACCTCGACGCCGTTCTCGACGAAGACCGGTGCCGTGGGTTCCGGCCGCACGTCGAGCAGACCGCGGGCTGCGACCTTCGCCGATTCGACGTCGGGCTGGTCGAAGGGGTTGATGCCGAGCAGGTGACCGGCGATGGCCGTCGCGTACTCCCACACGATGAACTGCGCACCCAGCGTGCCCGAGACGAGGATCTCGCCGGGGTGCTGCTCGCGCAGATGGAACTCGTTCGCGTCGTCGACCAGCCTGACGATCTGCAGATCGGTCGGCGTGGCGTCGAGCTCGGGAGAGACCGGAAGAAGGACGACGGGAAGGATCCCGGTGCCCTGCTTGCCGGTGGACTCGGCGATCAGCTGCTCGATCCAGTCGGGCAGCCCTTCGATGTGCGTGCCGTCGGTGATGAGCCCGAGCTTGTCGCGGCGAGGACTCGTGGCCGCGATGGCGGCGGCGAGACGCAGGGCAGGGTTCTCGGCCGAATCGACCGCGACCTCGAGCAGAGAGGCCTCTGCTTCGTCGAGGAGTTCGGCGACGTCGACGCCTGCGAGCCCTGAGGGCACGAGGCCGAACGCGGTGAGCGCGGAATAGCGTCCGCCCACGTTCGGATCGGCGTTGAACACGCGATAGCCAGCTGCTCGCGCCGACACGTCGAGAGGGGAGCCCGGGTCGGTGACGACCACGATCCGCTCCACCGGGTCGATCCCGAGATCACGGAACGCGGCCTCGAACGTGCGCCGCTGCGAGTCGGTCTCGATCGTGGATCCCGACTTCGACGAGACGACGAGAACCGTGTTCTCGATGCCGTCGTCGAGGGCCGCGAGCACCTGCCCAGGAGCAGTCGAATCGAGGATCGTCAGCTCGAGACGTGCGGTCTGCGCGATGACCTCCGGCGCGAGCGAAGACCCGCCCATTCCGGCGAGCACGACGCGCGTGACGCCCTTCCGAGCGAATTCCTCGCGCAGCGCGACGATCTCCGCCACGAGCGGGCGAGAGACCGTCACGGCTTCGACCCACCCGAGCCGGACGGAGGCCTCGGCCTCGGCATCCGCACCCCACAGCGTGGCATCGCCGTTCGTGATGCGGGAGGCCACGAGGTCGTGCACCAGACCGGGAACGGTCTCGTCGATGGCGGCCTTGGCCGCGCCCGACGCGTGCAGCGCGAATGTCATCGCTGCGCCTCGAGCCCTTCCTTGACCTGGGTGAGCAGATCGTGCCACGAATCGATGAACTTGGCGACGCCCTCGTCCTCGAGAACCTGGGTGACATCGGCGAAGTCGATGCCGAGCTCCGCGAGTCCGGCGAAGACCGCGCGAGCCTCCTCGTAGCCGCCCGTGATGGTGTCACCGGTGACCACGCCGTGGTCGAACGTGGCCTCGAGCGTCTTCTCGGGCATCGTGTTGACGACGCCCTGCGCGACCAGCTCGGTGACGTAGAGCGTGTCGGGCAGCGCCGGGTCCTTCACGCCGGTCGACGCCCACAGCGGGCGCTGCAGGTTCGCGCCGGCCTCGAGGAGAGCCTTGGCGCGATCGCCCGCGAAGGTCTGCTCGTAGAGCTCGTATGCGAGACGGGCGTTCGCGAGGCCGGCCTTGCTCTTGAGAGCCTCGGCCTCGGGGGTGCCGATCGCCGACAGGCGCTTGTCGGTCTCGGTGTCGACGCGCGACACGAAGAACGAGGCGACGGATTCGATGGTCGACAGGTCGATGCCCGCGGCCTTCGCGGTCTCGAGACCCGTCAGGTACGCGTCGATGACCTCGGCGTAGCGCTCCAGGCTGAAGATCAGCGTGACGTTGACGCTGATGCCGGCGCCGATCGCCTGGGCGATGGCAGGAAGACCGGCCTTCGTCGCGGGGATCTTGACAAGCAGGTTCGGACGGTCGACCTTCGCCCAGAGCTCCTTGGCCTGCGCCACGGTGCCCTCGGTGTCGTGTGCGAGATCGGGGGAGACCTCGATCGAGACGCGGCCGTCGACGTGGTTCGACGCCTCCCAGACGGGACGGAACACGTCGAGTGCTGCGGCGACGTCCTGCGTCGTGGCCGCGAACACGGCCTCCTCCGCGGTCGCGCCGGATGCGGCGAGCTCGGTGACCTGCGCGTCGTACGACGTGTCGTCGGGGTTGGTGATCGCGTTCGCGAAGATCGTCGGGTTCGTGGTGACGCCGACGACGTTGCGCGTCTCGATCAGCTCGGTCAGGTTTCCGGAGTTGATGCGGGCGCGAGAGAGGTCGTCGAGCCAGATGCTGACGCCGGCTGCTGCGAGATCTGCGGTGGGGGTGCTCATTGTCGTGACTCCTTGATCAGTTGGCCTGTGCGGCCAGGGTCTCGCGGGCGGCGGCGATGACGGCCTCGGTCGTGATGCCGAACTCGCGGAACAGGGTCTTGTAGTCGGCGGATGCGCCGAAGTGGTCGATGCCCACGGAACGACCCCGGTCGCCCACGATGCCGCGCCAGCTGAGGACGGAGCCCGCTTCGACGGAGACACGGGCGGTGACGGATGCCGGCAGCACCGACTCGCGGTAGGCCTCGTCCTGCTCGGCGAACCACTCCAGCGACGGGGCGGAGACCACACGGACGTTCACGCCTTCGGCGGCGAGAGCCGCACGGGCGTCGACGCCCAGCTGCACCTCGGAGCCGGTCGCCACGATGATGACGTCGGGGGTGCCGTTCGGCGCCTCGGCGAGGACGTAGGCGCCGCGGGCCGTGTTCGACGCCGAGGCGAAGACCTCGCCGGATGCAGCGCCCTCACCACGTGCGAACACCGGGATGTTCTGACGGGTCAGCGCGATGCCCGAGGGGCCGCCGTTGCGCCGGAGGATCTCCAGCCACGCCGCCGCGGTCTCGTTCGCGTCGGCCGGGCGCACGAGCGTGAAGTTGGGGATCGCGCGCAGGGTCGCGATCTGCTCGACCGGCTGGTGCGTGGGGCCGTCCTCGCCGAGGGCGACGGAGTCGTGCGTCCACACGAAGATGCTGGGGATGTCCATCAGCGCGGCGAGCCGCACCGGGGGGCGCATGTAGTCGCTGAAGATGAGGAAGGTGCCGCCGAACGGACGTGTCGGACCGTGCAGCTTGATGCCGTTGACGATCGCGCCCATCGCGTGCTCGCGGATGCCGAAGTGCAGCACGCGGCCGTAAGGGCTGCCCGACCACTCGTGGGTCGACCACTCGGCGGGGATGAAGGACTTCGCGTCCTTGATCGTGGTGAGGTTGGACTCGGCGAGGTCGGCCGATCCGCCCCACAGCTCGGGGAGCTCGGCGGCGAGGGCGTTGATGACCTGGCCGGATGCGGCGCGGGTCGACACGTCCTTGCCGGCCTCGAACACGGGGAGAGCCGAGTCGATGTCGGCCGGGAGCTCGCCCGCTTCGAGGCGGTCGAGCAGCACCTTGCGCTCGGGGTTCGCGGCGGCCCAGGCGTCGAAGGACTCCTGCCAGGCCGCGCGGGCCTCGGCTGCGCGGGCTGCGAGCCCGCGGGTGTGGGCGATGACGTCGTCGGCGACGGCGAAGTGCTGCTCGGGGTCGAAGCCCAGGACCTTCTTGGTCGCGGCGAGCTCGTCGGCGCCGAGGGCGGCGCCGTGGATCTTGCCCGAGTTCTGCTTGCCGGGCGACGGCCAGCCGATGATCGTCTTCAGGATGATCAGCGACGGCTTGGAGGTCTCGCCTTGCGCGGCCTCGATGGCGGCGTGGAGCTCGGCGACGTCTTCGACGTACTCGCCGCTCTTCTTCCAGTCGACGACCTGAACCTGCCAGCCGTACGACTCGTAGCGCTTAGCGACGTCTTCCGTGAAGGCGACGTTGGTGTCGTCCTCGATGGAGATCTGGTTCGAGTCGTAGATCGCGATGAGGTTGCCGAGCTGCTGGTGTCCGGCGAGCGAGGACGCCTCGCTGGTCACACCCTCCTGCAGATCGCCGTCGCCGGCGATGACGTAGATGAAGTGGTCGAACGGGCTGGTGCCGGCCGCCGCCTCGGGGTCGAACAGACCGCGCTCGTAGCGCGAGGCGTACGCGAAGCCGACGGCCGAAGCCAGGCCCTGGCCGAGCGGCCCCGTGGTGATCTCGACGCCCTTGGTGTGACCGTACTCGGGGTGCCCGGGGGTGAGGGAGCCCCATGTGCGCAGCGCCTTCAGATCGTCGAGCTCGAGCCCGAAGCCGCCGAGGTACAGCTCGACGTACTGGGTGAGGGAGGAGTGACCCGCAGACAGGATGAAGCGGTCTCGGCCGAGCCAGTCGGTGTCTGTCGGGTCATGACGCAGCACCCGCTGGTAGAGGAGGTAGGCCGCCGGCGCCAGGCTCATCGCGGTGCCGGGGTGGCCGTTGCCGACCTTCTCCACGGCATCCGCAGCCAGAATGCGTGCGGTGTCCACCGCGCGCCGATCGATCTCTTCCCACTGCAATTCCGACACGGTGAAGCCCTTCTCCAACAGTTCGAGAGCGCCCGGATTGCACTGTCGCGGTCCGCAACGATACGGATGGGGATGCTTGAGCGCCGGGCGCGCGAGTGATTTCAGCATAGCGCTGCGTGTCACCTCGTTACATCGTCTTACAACGCTTCACCTCGCTCAGAATTCCGATGTGAGAACACGGGCGACGGCGGGGAGGCGTCGACGGGTGCCGTAGACTGAAAGGGCTGTCTATGCATGCGCTGAGGAGGCGATCGAGATCTCGACGATGTCTGATCAGACCGTTGTGAAGAAGTCCATCGGTCGCACGGTGAAGGCCTATGTCGCCCTCACGAAACCGCGAGTGCTCGAGCTTCTGCTGGTCTCCACGGTCCCCGTCATGTTCCTCGCCCAGGGCGGGATGCCGGACCTCTGGTTGGTTCTCGCGACGGTGATCGGCGGCTCGATGAGCGCGGGATCCGCGGCCGCGTTCAACATGTATCTCGACCGCGACATCGACGCGCACATGCACCGCACCGAGAACCGGCCGCTCGTGACCGGCGAGATCACCCCGCGAGGCGCGCTCATCTTCTCGTGGACCCTCGCGATCCTCTCGACGGTGTGGCTCTGGGCCACGACCAACTGGCTTGCAGCCGTGCTCTCGGCATCCGCGATCTTCTTCTACGTGGTGATCTACACGATCATCCTCAAGCGGCGCACCGAGCAGAACATCATCTGGGGCGGCATCGCGGGGTGCTTCCCCGTGCTGATCGGGTGGGCGGCGGTCACCGGGTCCCTCGACTGGCCCGCGTTCATCCTGTTCGCCCTCATCTTCCTCTGGACGCCGCCGCACTACTGGCCGCTGTCGATGAAGTACAAGGACGACTACGACGACGTCGACGTGCCGATGCTCGGCGTCACGCGCAACGCGTCGCAGGTCGGCCTGCAGGTCATCCTGTACGCGTGGGCGACGGTCGCCTGCTCGCTGCTGCTCGTGCCGATCGCGGGCATGGGCCTGGTCTACACCGTGTCGGCTCTCGTCTTCGGCGGCTGGTTCATCTACGAATCGCACCGTCTCTACAACCGCGCCGTGCGCGGTGGCGAGGCGCGGCCGATGCGTGTCTTCCACGCCTCGATCACCTACCTGACGCTCATCTTCGTCGCGGTCGCGATCGACCCGCTGCTGCCCTTCTGAAGGCTGTTGTCGTACTGAGAAGAGACAGAGGCGGGACTCATCGATATCGATGAGTCCCGCCTCTTTTTTTTTGTTAGCTG